>CAZKNB010000267.1:0-1511 GCA_964554075.1 uncultured Bacteroides sp. | reverse complement strand
AGTATAACATTAAAATCAGATATTTGGATATGAATGAACACTATGTGATCAATATTGGCCGTCAGCTGGGTAGCGGCGGTAAGGAAATTGGTGAAAAACTCGCGGCTCGTCTGGGCATCGAGTTCTATGATAAAGAGCTTCTTGGTCTGGCTGCCAAGGAGAGCGGACTCGGTAAGGAGTTCTTCGAGAAGGCCGACGAACAGGCCTCAAAGGGCTTTATGGGCGGATTCTTCGGACGCTTCTCGCTCCTCAACGATGGCTCAATCCCTACGTCCAACTGCCTGAGCAACGACGCCCTCTTCAAGATTCAGAGCGACGTGATCCGCCATCTGGCCGACACACGTTCCTGCATCTTCGTGGGCCGCTGTGCCGACTATATCCTTCGCGACTATCCGCGAGTGCTGAACGTCTTCATCTCCTCGACCGACGAGGAGCGCATCAAGCGCCTCTGCCACCTCCATGGCATCAACGAGGAGAAGGCGCGCGACATGATGGAGAAGTGCGACCGCAAACGCTCCACATTCTACAACTACTACAGCTACAAGACATGGGGCGCAGCTGCATCCTACAACCTCTGCATCGACTCGTCGCTTCTCGGCATCGATGGCACCGTTGACTTCATTGAGGAGTTCGTAAGGAAGACATTGTCCATCTGAGACACTGACGGTCAGATAAATTCTTTACACTTCGTCGGGAAATGTTGTGGGAATATCGTAAGTTTGCACCTGATAAATAAATGTATCGACAAAAAACTATAGATAAAAGAAAGATGAAAAACAAACTATTCATGCTGGTCGGCTTATTCCTTCTGCTGACAGCATTCGTGACAGACAAGGCGCCTATCACAATCTTTATGATTGGCGACTCTACCATGGCTAACAAGAACATTACAGGCGGCAATCCGGAGCGCGGCTGGGGTATGGTGCTTCAGGGCTTCTTCTCCGAGGATGTCGTCATCGATAACCACGCCGTCAACGGACGCAGCTCAAAGAGCTTCATCGACGAGGGTCGCTGGGACGCTGTCCTCTCTAAGATTAAAAAGGGCGACTACGTCTTCATCCAGTTTGGCCACAACGACGAGAAGCCTGCTGCCGACCGTCACACCGACCCGGGCACAACCTTCGACGAGAATCTTCGTCGCTTCGTTCGCGAGACTCGTGAGCGTGGCGGTATCCCCGTGCTCTTCAACTCCATCGTCCGCCGCAACTTCCGTCGTCCCAACGATGAGGCTATCGCCAAGGATGCGCGCAACGAGGCTGGCACTTCGAAGGACGAAACCGAGGGAACAGTGCTCTACGACACCCACGGAGCCTACCTCGACTCTCCGCGCAACGTGGCAAAGGAGATGGGCGTCACATTTATCGATATGAACAAGATTACCCACGACCTCGTTGAGGGAATGGGACCCGAGGACTCAAAGCGACTCTTCATGTGGGTTGAGCCTAACAAGGTGCCTGCCTTCCCGAAGGGACGCGAGGACAATACACATCTTAATGTATATGGTGCGAAGG
>CAZKNB010000266.1:0-1538 GCA_964554075.1 uncultured Bacteroides sp. | reverse complement strand
CACATCATCAACGGTAACAAGCACGATAACTTCTGGGAGATGGGTGACACGGGTCCATGCGGTCCATGTTCGGAGATTCACATCGACCTTCGTCCTGCCGAGGAGCGCGCCAAGATTGGTGGTGCAGAGCTCGTCAACCACGACCATCCGCAGGTTATCGAGATCTGGAACCTCGTGTTCATGCAGTACAACCGCAAGGCTGACCATTCACTCGAGCCGCTCCCTGCAAAGGTAATCGACACAGGTATGGGCTTCGAGCGTCTTTGCATGGCTCTCCAGGGCAAGACTTCAAACTACGATACCGACGTCTTCCAGCCGCTCATCAAGGCTATTGCCGACATGGCCGGAACTACATACGGCAAGAACAAGCAGCAGGACATCGCAATGCGTGTCATCGCCGACCACGTCCGCACCATCGCCTTCTCAATCACCGACGGTCAGCTTCCGTCGAACGCTAAGGCTGGTTACGTCATCCGCCGTATCCTTCGCCGTGCCGTTCGCTACGGTTACACATTCCTCGGCCAGAAGCAGGCGTTCATGTACAAGCTTCTCCCCGTGCTCAACGAGAATATGGGCGAGGCATATCCTGAACTCCTCGTTCAGCAGGAGCTCATCGGCAAGGTGATCAAAGAGGAGGAGGAGGCATTCCTTCGCACCCTTGAGACAGGTATCCGCCTGCTCGACAAGACCATGGCAGACGCCAAGGCTCAGGGCAAGAGCGAGATTAGCGGTAAGGATGCATTTACTCTCTACGACACCTTCGGCTTCCCGCTCGACCTGACAGAGCTTATCCTCCGCGAGAACGACATGACTGTCAACACCGTGGAGTTCGACGCTGAGATGCAGCAGCAGAAGCAGCGCGCACGCAACGCCGCAGCTGTCGAGACAGGCGACTGGATTACTCTCAACGAGGGTACAACAGAGTTCGTCGGCTACGACTACACAGAGTATGAGGTTTCAATCCTTCGCTACCGTCAGTTGAAGCAGAAGGGTCAGACTCTCTACCAGATTGTACTCGACAAGACTCCGTTCTACGCAGAGAGCGGTGGTCAGGTGGGCGACACCGGTGTGCTTGTCAGCGAGTTCGAGACTATCGAGATTATAGATACAAAGAAGGAGAACAACCTTCCTGTCCACTTCACAAAGAAGTTGCCTGAGCATCCCGAGGCTCCGATGATGGCTTGTGTGGACACAGAGAAGCGTGCCGCTTCGGCAGCCAACCACTCTGCAACCCACCTTCTCGACGCTGCTTTGCGCGAGGTGCTCGGTACACACGTTGAGCAGAAGGGTTCACTCGTAACTCCCGATTCTCTCCGTTTCGACTTCTCTCACTTCCAGAAGGTGACAGACGAGCAGATTCGTCAGGTGGAGCACATCGTCAACGCTAACATCCGCGCCAACATCAAGCTCCAGGAGTACCGCAACATCCCTATCGAGGATGCTAAGGAGCTCGGCGCTATCGCCCTCTTCGGTGAGAAGTATGGCGACCACGTACGTGTCATCCAGTTCGGCAAGTCAATTGAGTTCTGTGGTGGTAC
>CAZKNB010000265.1:0-1615 GCA_964554075.1 uncultured Bacteroides sp. | reverse complement strand
TTCCATTAGTTTACATTTCTGTTCTACTGCTTTACGGAACGCCATCCACTGCTTTACGGAATGCCGAAAACAAAAAGCCCCTTTCCATCCGGCAAAAACTAACCTCACGACAATTGATTGCAACGTTCAGGATTTTTGTAACGAACGTTACGACGCTTCATCGGAAGGTTCAGAATTTTTTTATTTAACCTTGCGACGACTCGTCGTATGGTTCAGGATTTTTGTAACGAACCTCGCGATGAAGCGTCGTCTGGTTAGTTTCGCGAAGCATCAACGTTGGGCTGCTATTTCTTCACTTTCGACGTGATATACGCAGTGAATATCGGGAACATCATCATGCCCAGAGCGGCAAGAATCACCGACAGCAGACGCCCGACGGGAGTCACGGCAACGATGTTCGACCCAACGGTCGTCGCATCCATGCACGCCCACCAGATGGCATCATGGTAGGCTGTGACCAGCGAGTTCACCTTGTGCTCCAGCACGTAGAACACCAGGCTCGAAAAGTAGATTGCCGAGAAGAGAATCATCAGATAGGAGAAGAATATCCCCGACATGCGGCTGCTCGTAATCCAGTTGACCAGCAGCGCCAGGGCGTAGCCACCACGAATCAGCGGTATGAAGCGAATCATGTAGACCGCCTCGTCGGAGAGTGCGACGCCAAACCAGTCAATCAGATATTGATAGGGTATGGCGATAAAGAAGAAGATGAAGTGGGTGCGCAGGTATCTCCATTTGCTGTCCGCCATCAGCATCTCCACAAAGAAGACTATCAGGAACCACAGGCAGACCACCAGCTGGGCATGGCGGAAGGTCGGTTGAGCGAAGAACTCCACACCCTTGAATGTGTCGATAGAGATGGTTGTGATGAGATAGAGCGACATTATTAGCACGGTGACGTCGAGTGCGTCGCTCATCAGTGTGCGGCATCCCGTGTTATGCTTCAATGTTTCCATACGATTTATACTCTTTATTCTGACAGATAACAATCGGGCAGAGGGAAATGTTTGCTATCTTTGCTTCATCATTTTTTCATTAGAGAGACAGATTAGAGATATGGAGATACATTTTGCCCCGCTTCAGGGCTTCACGGAGGCGGCCTACCGCAATGCTCATGCCGAGGTGTTCGGCGGTGTGGATTTCTACTACACTCCCTTCGTCCGTGTGGATGGCGGTGAGCTGCGCAAGAGGGATGTGCGCGACGTGGCGCCGGAGAACAACACCACGGGTTGCACCGTGCCGCAACTCATAGCCAACTCTGCCGAGAAGGCTGAGAAGATTGTGGAGCTTTTCGTGGCCAACGGTTCACGAAGGGTGGACATCAACATGGGGTGTCCATTCCCGATGCTTGCGCGTCGTGGCAACGGTTCCGGCATATTGCCCGATAGGGCTGCTGTTGAGGCCTTGCTGGGTGTGGCGAAGAGTCATCCTGAGGTGGAGTTCAGCGTGAAGATGCGTCTGGGCTGGGAGAGTGCGGAGGAGGCGATGGCGCTGCTCCCGTTGCTCAACGACACGCCGTTGACCCATGTTGCCATGCATCCGCGTCTTGGGCGTCAGCAGTATAAGGGGGAGGTGGATCTTGAGGCGTTCGGCCGCTTTCTGGATGGGTGCAGCC
>CAZKNB010000264.1:0-1671 GCA_964554075.1 uncultured Bacteroides sp. | reverse complement strand
TCTCAAAAATAAACATTATCTTTACGCCAAATAAAATATTAAGGAACACATATTGTAAATTCTGATGAAAAACAAACTCATTATTGGCGGACTGCTGCTGGCTACCGCCCTTCCGCTCTCTGCCCAGAAAAGCGCTTCGGTTACTGTGAAGGCTGACGAGGGCACTCAGATTATCCCGAAAGAAATCTACGGACAGTTCGCCGAACACCTCGGCACCTGCATCTACGGCGGCCTCTGGGTCGGCGAGAACTCCGACATCCCTAACACCAACGGCTACCGTACCGACGTGCTCAACGCCCTGAAGGAGCTGAAGGTACCCGTGCTGCGCTGGCCGGGCGGCTGCTTCGCCGACGAATACCACTGGATGGACGGCATCGGACCAAAGGAGAACCGTCCGAAGATGGTCAACAACAACTGGGGCGGAACCATCGAGGACAACAGCTTCGGTACCCACGAGTTCCTGAACCTCTGCGAGATGCTTGGCTGTGAGCCATACATCAGCGGCAACGTGGGTAGCGGAACCGTTGAGGAACTGGCTAAGTGGGTGGAGTATATGACCTCAGAGGGCGACTCACCAATGGCTCGCCTGCGCCGCCAGAACGGACGCGACAAGGCATGGAACGTCAAGTTCCTCGGTGTCGGCAACGAGAGCTGGGGATGCGGTGGCACAATGCGCCCCGAATACTATGGCGACCTCTTCCGCCGCTACAGCACATACTGCCGCAACTACGACGGCAACAAGCTCTTCAAGATTGCCAGCGGCGCCAGCGACTACGACTACAACTGGACACGAGTGCTGATGAAGAACGTAGGCTCAAGAATGGATGGCGTCTCTCTACATTATTATACTGTAAGCGGATGGAACGGAAGCAAGGGCTCCGCAACCGAGTTTACCGACGACGACTACTACTGGACCCTCGGCAAGTGTCGCGAGATTGAGACAGTGCTCCAGAAGCATATCGCCATTATGGACGAGTTGGACCCGAAGAAGAATGTGGCACTGCTGCTCGACGAGTGGGGCACATGGTGGGACGTTGAGCCGGGAACAATCCCTGGTCACCTCTTTCAGCAGAACACCCTGCGCGATGCCTTTGTAGCTTCGCTCTCGCTCGACATATTCCATAAATACACCGAGCGTCTGAAGATGGCCAACATAGCACAGGTGGTCAACGTGCTCCAGTCCATGATCCTGACCAAGGACGACAAGATGGTGCTCACCCCGACCTACTATGTGTTCAAGATGTACAACGTACACCAGGATGCCACCTATCTGCCAGTAGAGCTCACCTGCGACACACTCAGCGTACGCGGCGACCGCCAGTTGCCACTCGTCAGCGCCACAGCATCGCGCGACCAGCAGGGACGCATCCATATCTCCCTCTCGAACGTCAACAAGGACGACAGCGAGGAGATCACCGTGAAGCTCCAGGGAGTGCAGCCGAAGAGCGTGAAGGGAGAGATTCTGACCTCTGCCCACCTCAGCGACTACAACTCGTTTGAGAAGCCCGACGCAGTGAAGACAGCCGAGTTTAAGGGCGCTAAGGTCAGCAAGGGCGAGCTGAAGGTGAAGATGCCGGCACGCTCCATCGTAACCCTCGAATTGCAGTAAAAATCGCGGTTGTTCAGATTTTTTTAGTCCTAAATGCTTTTCTTATTGATGTTTATGACTAT
>CAZKNB010000263.1:0-1715 GCA_964554075.1 uncultured Bacteroides sp. | reverse complement strand
CAGTTCATCGACGAGCTGAAGCAGATGGTGCAGGAAATCGTCTACAGCGTGATGGCAGACAACAGCAACCGCCGCATCACCATCGAGGAACCGACTGCCCTGCAGAAGGCTCTGGATGCTGACAAGAAGGAGGCTGCAGCAGCTGCCAAGAAACGCACCCGCAAACCCGCAGCTGAGGGAGCTGAGAAGAAGCCTCGCAAGAAGCGTGAAGCCAAACCGGCAGCCGACGCGGCAACTCCGAAGCTGGAGATTGTCGAGGGACGCGCATGCCCTGTCTGCGGAAAGGGAATCATCATAAAGGGAAAGGCAGCCTATGGCTGTTCGGAGTGGAGAAACGGATGTACCTTCCGCCACCCCTTCGAAGTAGGAAATAAACAATAAACATAGGAATATATATCACGAAGATTTATGAAAAACAGAATTGTTATCGCATTGCTGATGTTCATGACGTTGGCGATGAACATGAAAGCGGAGAACTATCCATATCGTAACGATGCCCTCTGGGTGACTGTTCCAAACCATGCTGACTGGCTCTACAAGCCGGGCGAGAAGGCGAAGATTGAGCTGCAGCTCTATCGCTATGGCATACCTCAGGATGGCGTTGTGGTCAACTATGAGATTGGCGCGGACATGATGCCCGCCGACACCAAGGGGCAGGTGACCGTGAAGGATGGTCGTGCAACGATTGATATGGGCACGATGAAGACTCCCGGTTTCCGCGATTTGCGCCTGACGGCCGAGATGGGTGGCATCACCTATAAGCATCACGTCAAGGTGGGCTTTTCGCCCGAGAAACTCGAGCCCTACACCCAGCTCCCTTCCGACTTCAACGAGTTCTGGGAGGCAAAGAAGGCCGAGGCTGCCAAGTTCCCGCTAACCTACACCAAGAAGCGCGTTGAGAAGTATTCAACCGATAAGATGAACTGCTATCTGGTCAAGCTGACTCTGAACAACCAGGGACAGTGTATCTACGGCTATCTCTTCATCCCGACAGGTGGCGGCAAGTATCCCGCCGTGCTTTGTCCTCCGGGAGCGGGCATCAAGACCATCAAGGATCCGATGCGTCACAAATACTACGCCGAGAATGGTTGCATCCGCTTCGAGATTGAGATCCACGGACTCAACCCGACGCTCAGCGACGACACCTTCGCCGAGATCAGTCGTGCCTTCAATGGTCGCGAGAATGGCTATCTGGAGAATGGCCTCGACAGCCGCGAGAACTACTACATGAAGCGTGTCTATCTGGCTTGTATACGTGCCGTTGACCTCTTGACATCTCTGCCTGAATGGGATGGAAAGAACGTGATTGCTCAGGGTGGAAGTCAGGGAGGAGCCTTGGCGCTCATCACTGCCGGTCTGGACAGCCGCGTGACAGCCTGCGTTGCCAACCATCCTGCGCTCAGCGACATGGCTGGCTATATGGCCAATCGTGCCGGAGGTTATCCGCATCTCTTCACCAATCGTGTCGACATGGATTCTTCCGATAAGCTAAAGACGCTTCAGTACTACGATGTAGTAAACTTTGCCCGTCAGATCAAGGTCCCCGTCTACATGACGTGGGGTTACAATGACAACACCTGTCCCCCGACCACCAGCTACATTGTCTACAACATCCTGACATCGCCGAAGGAGGCTCTCATCACTCCAATCAATGAGCACTGGACGTCAGAGATAACTGAGCGCGGCCATCTGGACTGGATACTGAAGCATCTGAA
>CAZKNB010000262.1:0-1794 GCA_964554075.1 uncultured Bacteroides sp. | reverse complement strand
ATTATATTATTGACTAGCATGAACTACAAAGAGACTATTAAATATCTGTACGAGAGCGTTCCTATGTTCCAGAAGGTGGGAGGGTCTGCCTATAAAGAGGGACTCGAGAATACCATTGAACTGGATAACCACTTCGGGAATCCACACCGATCATTCCGCACCATCCACGTGGGCGGAACCAACGGTAAGGGCTCCTGTTCACATACCCTGGCTGCCATTCTGCAGGCTGCAGGATACCGCGTCGGGCTCTACACATCGCCTCACCTCGTGGACTTCCGCGAGCGTATACGCGTAAATGGGGAGATGGTGCCGGAGGAGTACGTGGTGGAGTTCGTCGGGAAGAACCGACAACTCTTCGACTCAATGTCACTCTCCTTCTTCGAGCTGACCACTGCCCTCGCCTTCCGCTACTTTGCCGACGCCAAGGTCGACGTGGCAGTCATCGAGGTGGGACTCGGAGGTCGACTGGACTGCACTAATATCATCAGTCCGGACCTCGCGGTGATCACTAATATCAGCTTCGACCATGTACAGTTTCTGGGGGATACACTAGCCAAGATTGCGGGCGAGAAGGCGGGAATCATCAAGAGCGGTACGCCCGTCGTTATCGGCGAAACGGTGGCGGAGACTCGCGAGGTGTTCGTCAACACCGCTGCCGAGAAGGGTGCGCCGATTGTCCTTGCCGAGGAGAATCAGCAGATAGAGAGCTATAAGTTTGCCGAGGGACACCTCATCTACCAGACAAAGTGCTTCGGAGAGCTGCGAGGAGAGCTGGGCGGATATTGTCAGACGAAGAACACAAACACCATACTGAATGCCGTCGTTCAGCTTCAGAAAGCAGGATACAAGATCAGCGAGGAGAACATACACGCGGGCTTTGCCCATGTCTGTGAGCTGACGGGACTGATGGGGCGCTGGCAGAGGGTCGGCGAGAAGCCACTGGCCATCTGCGACACGGGTCACAACATCGGAGGTATGGAGTACATCACGCAGCAACTTGCAGCGGTGAAGTGCCGCACGATGCGCATCGTGATTGGTATGGTGAGCGATAAGGATGTGAGCGGTGTGCTCAGTCTGCTGCCGAAGGATGCCGTCTACTACTTCACGCGCGCCAGCATTCCACGTGCTCTGGCCGAGGATGCGATGAAGGCGAAGGCGGAGGCTGCGGGACTTCACGGGGAGTGCTACCCGACAGTGGCGGAGGCATATACTGCCGCTAAAAAAGAGAGCCTCCCGGAAGACTTTATCTTCGTGGGAGGCAGTAGTTTCATTGTGGCGGACCTATTAGCGAACCGCGATGCACTCAATCTCGACTAAGGCATCCTTAGGAAGGGCCTTAACGGCAACGGCTGAACGAGCGGGGAAGGCGCCATCGAAGAATGTGGCGTAGACTCCGTTCATGCCTGCGAAGAGTGACATATCCTGGAGGAAGACTGTGGTCTTGACGATGCTGTCCATGCCGAGTCCAGCCTCTGTCAATATGTGGCGGATGTTCTCGAGTGACTGACGAGCCTGTGCCTCGATGCCCTCAGGCATCTGGCCTGTAGCTGCATTCACCGGAAGCTGACCGGAAACGAATACCATACCGTTGGCTTCAATCGCCTGGCTGTAGGGGCCAATTGCGCCCGGAGCCTTCTCACTGCAAATTACTTTCTTCATAACTGTAATCTTTATTATTGTTATACATATAAGTTACATAATACCAAATCCACCCCTCCGAGGTGGTTTTTTTGTGGGGGGCATGCAAAGATAAGAATAGTTTAATAAAAAAGGAGCCTGCCGATGGGGCAAGCT
>CAZKNB010000261.1:0-1858 GCA_964554075.1 uncultured Bacteroides sp. | reverse complement strand
ACCTTCTGGCTAACCATGAACTTCACGCGGCTGTGGTCGTAGTCGCCGAGGAACTTCTCGAAGACGTCGGGCTGATTGTTCTCGCAGCCGAGACCTACAACGAGCACTGCACCTGCATTCGGGTGGAGCACCATGTCGCGGAGAATCTTCTTGGTGTTCTCGTGGTCGTCGCCGAGCTGAGAGCAGCCGTAGTTGTGAGGGAAGGATACGATGGCATCTACGCCCTCGCCCTTAGTCTCAGCGCGCAGAGCCTCTGCAAGCTGGTTTACGATACCGTTGACACAACCTACTGTCGGGATGATCCATACCTCGTTGCGGATGCCGACCTCACCGTTGGCGCGGCGGTAGCCCTTGAATGTGAGGTTCTTGTTAGGGATGTTGAGCGATGCATCTACGGGGTTGTAGGTGTAGTCGAGCAGACCGGCAAGGTTGGTCTTGATGTTGTGCTCGTTGATCCAGTCGCCCTTCTTCTTGGCTGTCTGGGTGTGGCCGATTGGGTAGCCATACTTCACGACGTTCTCGCCCTCGGCGAAGTCCTTCAGCGCGAACTTGTGGCCGGCTGGGACGTTCTCGTTGAGTGTTACCTCGATGCCGTCGACGGTAACTTTCTCGCCAGCGGGGAGGTCAACGATTGCTACGGCAACGTTGTCGGCTGGGTTGATCTTTAAAAATTTACTTTCCATACTCTGTTGTTCTTTTTATTTAGTTCTATAAAATCCTATTTATTACTATAATAGTCGATAGTCTCGACTGTCAGCAGGTCGATTGGCATATAGTTTATCTCCTTCACCTCCTTCTTCAGCACCAGATGGTCGCAGAGCGCCTTGACACCGTTGTAGCCCTGAAGCACGGGCTGCTGGGCTATCAGGAAGGTGATGTCGCCGCTGCGCAGACACGCCACGTTGCGGCTCAGGAGGTCGTAGCCAATCAGGCGGAACTCCCCTCCTCCACGGCCGACCGACGCCATATACTCGCCGATGATGTAGGCCTTAGAGTTGAAGGTGATGCCGCTCCGCAAGCCCGGATGGGCAGCGAAGAAGTCGTTCAGCATGCGTGCATCCTCGTCGCTGCTCTCGGCGTGGAGGTCCAGCTCGTGGATGGTGCAGTCGGGATGATGCTCAGCCATATACTGGCGGAATCCCTTCTCGCGGCTCTCCTGCTGGTTCGACCCGATCACTCCGCGATGAATCTTGCGGAAGATGGCCACCTCGCGCTCGTCGCGCGCCAGCATCATCAGCATTCGTGCGGCGAAGTAGCCACTCTGATGCGAGTTCTGGCCGAAGAAGGCCAGCGGCGATGTCGAGCCGATGTTCGAGTCGATGTATATATATGGTATGCCTCGGCTCTCCAGCTCACGCACGAAGGTGAGCGTGTACTCCTCGACAGTCGGAGCCAGCAAGACTCCGTCGACCTCACCGTCGAGCACCGCGCGGCTCATGGCGACGAACGACTCATAGTCGTAGGGGTCGTAGAAGCGCGTGTCGACCGTTATGTTGAAGTCGGAGAAGGCGCGCACCGCCTGGCCGATGCCCGTCTGGATCTCCGTCCAGTATTCGCCGTCCTGATGCATGGGCAGCAGGCAGGCGAAAAGATATTTTTTGTTAAAGGCCAGTGCGCTGGCGTATCTGTTAGGCTGGAAATCGAGCTGTTTCAGTATCTTTTCCACCCTCTTCCGGCTCTCTTCGGAGACGCCTGTGCGTCCGTGAATCACACGATCGACGGTGCCGACCGAGACGTCAGCGAGCTGTGCTATATCCTTAATTCGAACTTTCTCAGGTAGTTTTTCCATAGAATAATCCTCTTTTTTGCAAACATTGACATTCCGGCAATAATTTTTGTCGGAAGAAATCCGTTACAA
>CAZKNB010000260.1:0-1873 GCA_964554075.1 uncultured Bacteroides sp. | reverse complement strand
ACTCTGATGCTACACCTTTACAAAAAGAAGAGGGAGACGCCGATTACACTTATTATCGCACCGATAACCTCCTTGTAGGTGACGCGCTGACCGAAAATCCAGTGGGAGGGAGCTATGATGAATATCGGAGTGAGAGCCATGAGAGTCGACGCTATGCCTGCCTCGGTGTAGCGAACAGCCATAAGAGAGAGCGAAACACCGATGAAGGGACCCGTCAGCGTTGCCCACCAGGTCATGTGCATCGCCTTGCGGTCGCAGATGCCACGCTTCAGCAATCCCCATTCGCGACGTATCGCCATGGCGGCCATAAAGCAGATGGCACCGGTGATGGCACGCATGAACGTTGCGGCAAATGGAAGCATCATTATTGATGTGGTTGCATCGGCGGGAATGGCAGCCTCGTAGCTGTTCATTCCCATCTTGCTGAGCACGAGTCCCACACCCTGTCCCATGCCGGCACCTATGCCGAGAAGTATTCCCCTCAGCGGCAACTTGAAGCTGACCTTGTGCGACTCACCACGGTGGAGCACCGACATGCCGATGCCGACAAGCGTGATCAGCATGCCGAAGAGAGCCTGAAGCGGCAACTTCTCGCCAAGGATAATCCATCCCGCCAGTGCTGCCGACGGCGGCGCAAGGGTCATGAAGAGCTGGCCGAAACGCGAACCGATGAGGATGTAGGAGTTGAAGAGACAGTAGTCGCCAAGCACGTAGCCCACGAAGCCCGAGAGCGAGAGCCAGAACCAGGTGGAGGCGTCGGTGTAGAGCGGGTAGGGGCTGCCCGTGAAGCAGAACATGGTGAGCGCAAGCAGCGTTATTGATAATAACATTCTGATGACGTTGAGCGCCAGCGCGCCGATTCGCTTGCTGGCTACCTCGCCACAGAGCGCTGTGGCTGTCCATGCGAGGGCAACTATTAACGATATGATCTCTCCTGTGTACATTGTTTTCTTCTTACGTTTTCGGTCTGCAAAGATAGCATATTGGAGATTTTCATCATTTTCTCTGCAAGGAAAAATTTTTTCCACTATCTTCGCACAGCGCTAATGTCAATAAGTGAATGGCGCTAGAAAAGAGAAAAGCAGAAGATGATTGACCAAGCTACAGTAGAACGTATCATGGACGCCGCGCAGATTGTCGACGTGGTGTCCGACTTCGTGACGCTTCGCAAACGAGGCGTCAACTATGTGGGATTGTGCCCGTTCCATAACGAGAAGACTCCTTCGTTCAGCGTCTCGCCATCGAAGGGACTCTGCAAGTGCTTCAGCTGTGGCAAGGGCGGAAACGTGGTGCACTTCATCATGGAGCATGAACAGATGAACTACTATGAGGCACTGAAGTATCTGGCAAACAAGTACCACATCGAGGTGAAGGAGCGCGAACTGACCGACGAGGAGAAGCAGGCGCAGAGCGAACGTGAGAGTATGTTCGTCATCAACGACTTCGCACGCGACTACTTCCGCTCCACTCTGCGAAATAATCCCGACGGACAGGCCATCGGTATGGCTTACTTCCGCTCTCGTGGCTTCCGCGATGACATCATTGAGAAGTTCCAGCTGGGCTATTCGACCGAGGCTCACGATGCTCTTGCGGCTGAGGCTCTGCGTAAGGGCTTCAAGGCGGAGTATCTGGTCAAGACGGGTCTCTGCTACGAGACCGATGACCATCGCCTGCGCGACCGCTTCTGGGGACGTGTCATCTTCCCCGTCCACTCGCTCTCGGGCAAGGTGGTTGCCTTTGGTGGACGAGTCTTGAGCAGCCAGACCAAGGGCGTCAAGGTGAAGTATGTCAATTCGCCTGAGTCTGCCATCTACCACAAGAGTAATGAGCTCTACGGAATATATTTCGCCAAGCAGGCGATAGTGAAGCAGGA
>CAZKNB010000259.1:0-1879 GCA_964554075.1 uncultured Bacteroides sp. | reverse complement strand
AGCAATTCAGCCCGACAAACGGTGGTGTCTTCCGTTTGCCGGGCTGAACTATTTTCTGTTGATTCCTCTCGCAGAGAGGATGCAGTTTACTTCATCTCACAGGCATTGGTGCGCTTGAGGAAGGCCTCACGCTGGCTTGGCGTATGGTTGGGCACATAGATGTCATTCAGGCGAAGCACCACGTCGGGCTTAAACTTGCCGCCGGAGAGCTTGTAGCGCTCAAACTGCAAATCCACGTAGCCATAGTCATCAATGAGGGCAGCCAGATAGGCAGCACTGACACCGCGCTTCGGCTTGAGGAACTTGGCGTAAAGCGGCTTGAAGGCTATCGTTCCGCGCAGATTCTCTATGTAGGATGTACGTATGTTGACCGCACTCTCCGCACTCGCCATCAGCGCTACACACTCTGAAGTCAACTTGACAAAGTGAGCCTCGTTGCCATTAGGATTGTAGGGTCGCACATAGGAGTCGGCATTGACAGCGTGGTAGACACGCGGGATATGCTTACAGTCGAAATAGAGTTCGGCATCGTCGGCCTCAGAGAGCTCCTTGACCTGAGTAGCCAGTTCGCTGAGCGGAATCCAACCCTCCATGTTGCCGGTGTCGCGCAGATAGACCTCGGGACGCACGTCGTTCTCCACGATGTTGCGGACATCAACGCGGATACTGACGGGAACATCCGGTCGGCGGACGTTGTAGACAGCCTTTCCGTCGTCCATGGTCAACGCCATGTTCTGGAGCAGCGAACGACAGTCGAGCTGGTCGAAGACACCCTCCTTGACAGGCTTGAGATAGGATGTAGCGTCGGCCATCAGCACCGATTCGCTCTTGTGACCCTTTGCCACGAGCAGGATGTAGACACTGCCTCCCGAGCAGAAATGCGGGAAGAGTTCATCGGGCAACTTTATCACCGCAGAGAGAGTGCGGTCCTTGAGCGCACGCTTCAGGAAGAGCGGATAATCCTCACTGGCAGGATTGTCCGACACCACGCCGCAGGCGATATCTTCATTCACCACACAAGCCATCACGCCGTCGTCAGCCATACGGATGTAAAGGCGGTTGAGAATCACGTTTGTGATTGTTGCGCCAAAGCGGGCAGCGAGCGAGGTGACGATTATCTTGCGCTTATCCTTTCGGGTTATTCTGTCTAAAGATCTCGGATGCCAGCCCCTTTCGGTGACCGCATCGGGCAGGGAGAGCTTGTCGCTAAGCTCATAAGCGCTGACGTCGCCGCCGTTGATCATCGTCCATATCTTTCCGAGCGCCACGACACGCTGGTCCACCTCCTCGCACACAATCCTCTTATCGTGGTTGAACGAGGCAGCATAAGCCAGGTCCAGTGTTCCCGCATAGGGATTGTAGATCTCGTCGCAATCCTTTCGGCGGTCGATGCCGAGGAGAGCAGAGATAAGGCCGTAGATCTGTCGGCTCAGGAAGGGACTATAGTCCTCGTATGACGGACGTGAAAAGAGCTGATGATGGAGAAGGAAGACCATGGGGAGGTTCTGCTTCAGATACTTCATGTCTCTCTCCGAGAGAGCATCTTCGTTGAAGGGGTAGCACTCCAGATTCTTGGGGATTGAGGCATCGCGATACTCGCCCAGTTTGCGTCGGCAGAGCTCTACAAGCAGTCCGATACCCGGGTCCGGTTTGCTGAAATCGGTCATGTCGGGGCATGACTTTCTCATGTATTTAGTCAGGATCTTGATAACCTCCGACTCTGTGCACCTCTCAGTAGTATTCATATTTGTGTTCATTGTATAGAGTTTTATAGTTGCAATTAAACAAAAAAACGATGACACCATTGACTGATATCATCGCTTTTGAGCCTCTTGTCGGATTCGAACCAACGACCCCGAGATTACAAATCACGTGCTCT
>CAZKNB010000258.1:0-1893 GCA_964554075.1 uncultured Bacteroides sp. | reverse complement strand
GCATCGAAGAAGGCTATGCGACTCTTGCAGCCACTCTCGTGGAGCTTGTCGAGCACGTCGCGGCAGCTGACGCACTTCGCCACTTCGGAGCGGAACTCCAAAGCCGCCTCCGTGGGGACAAGATAGCTCTGTGCCTCCTCCTGTATGCCATGACCGGAATAGTAGAACACGGCAGCATCGTAGCGGCTGCCCCTGTCGGCGAATTCAATCAGGGCGTTACGCATCTCGGTATAGGTACCGTTGTACATCACCATCACGTCGAAGCCCAAGTCCAACAGTCGGTCGGTGATGTCGGAGGCATCGTTGACGGGGTTACGCAGTCCGGGGAGCGTGGAGTAGTTGCTATTGCCAATCACGAGGGCGATACGTCGGTCGGGGAAGGAGCCTTTGCAGCCACTCTCAATGAAGTTCACCACCCCCTTGTTGGCGTCGCGCGTGGAGGCTCTCTCGCTGCGCAGGAAAAAATCCTTCAGAGAGACAGCCCTGTTCCTCGCCTCAAACTGCTTGCGCGAGAACTTCGTGATTCGTCCCGTAGTCAGGTTCTTCACCGTGAGCCATTGCGGATTGGCTGTCCAACTTATCGCAGTGGCATCGGAGAAGGCATCTCCCTCCTTCAGCGATTTGTTGCCGATGGTTATCGTCGGGGTGTTCATCTTGATGATTTCGTAGCGGTCGGCAAAGAGTGCGGAAGCCGCGCCGAGGGTGAGCAGAAGTGTCAGCACAACTCTTCGCGCCACTATCCCAAGCGTTTCAGGAAACTGATTTTCGGAATGATTGTAAAGCATAGGGATGGGATTGTTGTTATTATTAATATTGAAAACACTGCATAGTAGATGACACAAATCACCTTCAGCGCCACGCTCCACGTGATTAGCCAGATGAAGAATGACTTTAGTTTGGAGTCGCTCTTAGGCACGGTTATCAGCACGTAGCACACTGCCACGTAGAAGAGGAAGATTGGCAGCCAAAGAAAGGCGTTGAAGTGGTGGTGCCCCGCCTTCACCTGAAGATAGGAGATGAAGTTGAGCACGGGTCCGGGTATGTCGCCGGCGTAGGTGGAGTGCACATCGTTGTCGAAGTCGCCCACAATCACTATTTTGTCCTTCATCATGCTGCGTATCTCGTCGTCGGTCTCGTAGCGGAAGAGTTGCGAGCCGAGCCTCATCTGTGCCTCGATGTTGTCGCTGTCGAAAGCGGTAACAAGACTCGACGGCACGGGGACGAATATGCAGTTGAAGCTGAGCCACCAGCCCTCCGCGTAGATTGGTCCGTAGCGTTTGAGGTCGCCGCCATCAATCTCACGGTACATCTTCAGCGCCACCGACGGTTTGTCGTTCTGCAGCAGTTGGTAGCGCGAGAAGCCTGTGGTGAGCGTGGTTCCGTAGTCGGCATAGCCTGCCACCTTGGCAAGTCGCGGGTCGGCAAGTGTGACGTCGGTGTGTGTGGAGACCGAGAATCTCGGCATCTGCGCCATCAGGTCGTAGAGCTCCTTGTCGTAGTCGGTCTGCACCTCCTCCGGAAAGCGTATGTCGGCAAACAGGTACTTGTAGTGCGAGTCCTTGGCTATGCGGAACAGGTGCAGCAGCTTCTCGCGGTCGGTGATGTCCACCGTGCCGAGTGTGTCGCCGTCCTCCACCATATATGCCAAAGCCTTGTCGCACCCCACATTTATCATCACTACATCATCTTCGTCGTAAGGCATCTCTTCGCCGCTCCGCATGACATACTCCGCCACTCCCAACTTCTCAAGCTCGTCGAGGATTGGGTGTCCCATATTGTCGATTACATATTCGGCGAATATGAGTGCAACGGCTATCAGCAAACTAACTGCTAAACTTCGAAGCTTCATTCTCTATAAATTTAAGGATGCCATCGTTTGGGAATGGCATCCTT
>CAZKNB010000257.1:0-1901 GCA_964554075.1 uncultured Bacteroides sp. | reverse complement strand
CTTTCATGGTTTGAAATCAAGATTATATTATTTCTTCCGTAAAAGTATTCGTTTCTAATTAAATAACAAAGAATTTCGAATATTTTTTTGTGAGCATACGGATGGTGGGTCGCTTCGCTCCAAGGGTAAAGAGTTAAGAGTAAAACAGCCATGTTGTTGGGAACAACTACCAAATGCAAAAAAAGGAGCGCTGATGCGCTCCTTTTTTGTTGGGTAGCCTCCTTTACAGGTTAGCTTTAATCTTATCAATCAACTCCTGATACTCGGCATCGGTCAGGTAGACCTTGCCAGGATTCATCTGGAATGTGCCACCGTAGTCGGGACCATCAACATACTTCGGAGCGAGGTGGAAGTGGAGGTGAGACAACTTGTCGGAATAGGCACCGTAGTTAATCTTCTCGGGGTTGAAGGCACGCTGCATGGCACGAGTCACACGCGCTACATCTGCCATGAAGGCATTGCGGTCGGCGTCGCTCAGCTCGTTGAGGTCGTTCACGTGGTCCTTGTATGCCACGAGGCAACGGCCACGGTAGGTCTGCTCCTTGAAGAGGAATACTCTGGACACAGAGAGCTGTGCAATCTCAATCATCAGGTTGTGAAGTGTCTCATTGTTCTGACAGTAGAGACACTCTTTCGGATCACTTTTCATATCTTTCTTGGTTTTATATTTTTATGTAAATGTTTTCTTCAGGCAAACTTACAAAATATTACTGATATTGCGTCGTAATATTTAAATTAAGTTTTTACAGCTTCACCTTCTTCGCCACTGTCGACGACTCGTTGTGAAGACGGTCGAGGGCGGTTACCACGTAGCGATAGGTGGTCTTGCCATCATCGTAGGGCAGCTTGTAGTAGGTCTTCGGAGTGACAGCAACGATGTGGGAGGCATCGTCGATGTTGATCTTCTCTCCAGCCTCGAAGCGATAGACAACGTAGTTGACGGCACGATCCATCTCGCTCTTCGCCTTTGGAGCTGTCCAGAAGAGGAGGTAGCCGTCGGGGGTCCAGATGGGCTTCACCTTGCGCACCTTGCCCGGCGCCTTGTTGTCGATAAAGTCGAAGACAGGGACGAGGGCGGGATACTTGTGGTACTCCTTGACAAGCATATCCTTGTAGTGACCAACATTCTCTACAACCGACGATGCAGGCCACTGGCAGCTTCCGCCGATGGTCTGATAGGCACGCTGGAGAGCCATCTTGCGAGCCATCTGATTGGTTGAAGGGTTCTTCGGGTCGGCATGCTCAACGGTGTTGACAACCGACTGACCGATGAAGAGGGGACGATTCTCGGTGTGGCGCGCCCACCAGTTGACAAGCTCCTCGTAGTCGGCACGGGGGTGACCAATCTCCCAGTAAATCTGCGGGATGTTGTAGTCCACCCATCCCTCGCGAGCCCAGAGAAGGACATCGGCATAGAGGTCGTCATAGTTCTGAAGGCCGTTAGTCTTGCTGCCCAGAGGGTCGCTCTTCGCATTGCGATAGATACCGAAGGGACTCACACCGAACTTCACCCATGGCTTGATGCCGCGGATGGTCTCGTGGAGCTTGCGGATGAGCACATTGACATTGCTGCGGCGCCAGTCGGCCTTGTTGGTGAATCCGCCGCCATAGATCTTGAAGCTATAATCGTCGGGATAGTCGACACCAGCCACAGGATAGGGGTAGAAGTAGTCGTCCATGTGGATGCCGTCGACGTCGTAGCGGCTCACGATGTCGCTGACCACCTTGCAGATATAGCTGCGGCTCTCGGGGAGAGCAGGGTCGAAGAACATCTGATTGCCATAGGTAACGAACCACTCCGGATGAGAATTGTAGATGTGGTCGGGAGCAAGCTGAACGGAGAGATTAGTCTTCACGCGGTAGGGATTGATCCACGCATGAAACTCCATGCAACGCTTGTG
>CAZKNB010000256.1:0-1933 GCA_964554075.1 uncultured Bacteroides sp. | reverse complement strand
GTCAACTCCATCACTCGCAACTGGCTCGGTGCCGTTGGCGGTGTGTTGGCTGTGCTCGGAGTAATCGCCGCGCCCATCACGTCGGGCGACACAGCCTTCCGCTCCGCACGACTCATCGTGGCTGACTTCATCAAGATGGAACAGAAGAGCATCCGCCGCCGTCTCTACATCAGTCTGCCGATGTTCGTCATCGCCATCGCCATCCTGCTCTACAGCCTCGGAGATGCCGACGGCTTCAACATGATATGGCGCTACTTCGCATGGACCAACCAGACGCTGGCCGTCTTCACACTGTGGGCTGTCACCGTCTTCCTTGCCACCACGAAGAGAATCTACTGGGTAACCCTTATCCCCGCCCTCTTCATGACAGCCGTTTGCAGCACATATATATGTATAGCGCCCGAGGGCATCGGTCTGCCTCACACACTCTCCTACTCCATCGGAGGCCTGTGCACGCTGGTTGGAGCCGCATGGTTTATAGCCTGGAAGAGAAGACTGAGCGAGAAGCTAAAATAGAATATTTCATTTATACCATTTACACTTAAACGATATGAAGAAATTTGCTTTAATCATCTGTATGCTGGTCGCTTCGATAGGAGCTGCCAACGCACAATTCGAAAAGGGAACATGGATTGTGAACCCTTCAGTGACCAATCTGGGATTCTCATACAGCAAGGCCGAGAAGGCTAAGTTCGGTTTCAGCGCAGAGGCCGGCAACTTCCTGATCGACGACGTTGCACTTATGGTTCAGCTGGGCGCAGACTGGAGCAAGCCTGTCGACACCTACGACCTGAGTGCCGGCGGACGCTACTACTTTGAGCAGACAGGCGTCTACGTGGGCGCCAACCTGGGATTCACCCGCAGCAACTATCAGAACGATGTGAACACTCACGCCTGGGGACTCGGACTGGAGTGCGGCTACGCCTTCTTCCTGTCGCGCACGGTGACCATCGAACCGGCAGTCTACTACAAGTGGCGCTTCAACGACCACGACCAGTCGAAGTTCGGCATTAAGTTAGGATTCGGATTCTACTTCTGAGAGATCCGGCATCACCAATAAAAAAAGTCCGGCGCGTCAGCGCTGGACTTTTTTATTTCTCTCTTTTTTATTCCCACTCAATTGTTGCGGGTGGCTTAGAACTGATATCGTAGGTTACGCGGTTAACCCCCTTCACCTTATTAATGATATCGTTTGACACCTTTCCGAGGAAGTCGTAAGGCAGATGAGCCCAATCGGCAGACATTGCGTCGGCTGAAGTGACAGCACGCAGCGCAACGGCACGCTCGTAGGTACGCTCATCACCCATGACTCCTACCGACTGAACAGGCAGCAGGATGACACCCGCCTGCCATACCTTATCGTAAAGGTCCCAGTCGCGCAAGCCCTGGATAAATATATCGTCAGCCTCCTGCAGGATGTGCACCTTCTCGGGAGTGATGTCGCCAAGGATGCGGACAGCAAGTCCCGGACCCGGGAATGGGTGACGGCCAATGAGATGCTGCGGCATGCCCAGCTCACGACCCACACGACGAACCTCATCCTTGAAGAGCAGACGGAGCGGCTCACAAAGTTTCAGATTCATCTTCTCGGGCAGACCACCAACGTTGTGGTGACTCTTGATTACGGTACCTGTGATTGAAAGCGACTCGATGCAGTCGGGGTAGATGGTACCCTGAGCCAGCCATTTCACGTTTTCAATCTTATGGGCCTCAGCGTCGAAGACATCGATAAAGCCCTTACCGATAATCTTACGCTTCTTCTCCGGCTCGGTCACACCAGCCAGTTCGCTGAAGAACTTGGCACTGGCGTCGACGCCAATCACGTTAAGACCCAGACACTCGTAGTCGTGAAGCACATTCTTGAACTCATTCTTGCGAAGCATTCCGTGGTCAACGAAGATACAAGTGAGGTTCTTACCGATGGCTCTGTTGA
>CAZKNB010000255.1:0-1946 GCA_964554075.1 uncultured Bacteroides sp. | reverse complement strand
ATACATTCCCTCTACTGCACTTGCTGAATATCACTAAGCTCAACCAGCTTATTTACAATGGCATAGATGGTGAGACCCGACACACTGTGGATCTGGAGCTTCTTACTGATGTTCTTGCGATGAGTGATCACCGTGTGGATTGAGAGGAAGAGCTGTTCGGCAATCTCCTTGTTGGTGAGGCCCTTCACCACGCAGGAGACAATCTCCTTCTCGCGCTGGCTGAGCGCCTCCTGACCCTCCTCCTGCGTCTGGTCGTCCTCCTCGCGGGTCTGGAGAGCCTCAATCTTCCCGGAGATCGTCTCGATGCTGTCGAAGACAGATATCACGCTGTCGTACTTGGCAAGCAGGGCAGGCTCGATGAACCCGCCGCCTACAAGAGCGGCAATACGCAGGTCGGCGGTGGCATACTTAGCGCGGAAGCTGTCAATGTCGAAGAAGAAGCCGAAACTGGGGTTGACAATCAGGATGTCGGGCTGCTGCATGCGCATACAGTCGTGCAGCGCCACGTCGCTCGTCACCTCGAGGGTCTGAACCTTGACACTCGGCAGGCGCTTCAGTACGGCAGAGAGCCCCGTGCGGATTATTACGATGTTTTCGGCTATAGCTATCTTCAAGTCGTTACTCTTCATTGCGAAGTCTCCTTTCCAGGTGGTCGATGGCGGGCACGAAGAGGCAATCCTCAATTCTGGAGTGCCACTCCAGACCATCTTCACATTCAAATATATGTGTAAGTGCGTCGTTCATCACCGTGAAGTCGACGGTCGACGGACAATATTTAATCAGTATGTTTTTGAGCTCGGTAAGCGTCTCGCCCACCTGCTCGTGGTGCTCGGAATAGGTTCCAATCTCATATTCGCCGGGAATCTCGCCACGGAGCAGCGACTCCACATAGCGGAACACCGTCTCGTCCTCGTACTCCATGTGCCGGCGCACGGCAGCCATATACTCGTCGAAGAACTTCATGATGAGCTTTGAGACACTGTCGACCGAGCAGCTGGTGGCGTCGAGCAGCTTCACGCGGATGGCTGGGAGCAGCTGTTCGAGGAAGTAGTAGTGGGACTGGCGCAGGTAGTTGATCAGGGTGGGGATGGAGATCTCGCTCAGGTCGTCGCTGAGATGCACGTATCCGCTGGTGATGAAGTTCGCCACGGTGAGGAAGGTGGTGCAGTCGACATTGTTCTCGCGGCATACCTCCTCGACGCTCTTCTCGCCAACGCCAAGAGTCAGACCGAAGCGGCTAATGGCTTGCAGCAGAGAACAATTGTCAGAGATGAGTTGGCACATCTTATGTCGCGGTGTGTATTTCTGTAGGTTGTCCATATCGGGAATCTGTTGCTTTGATGGTTACGAATAAATATTTTCTTGTCTGCAAATTAATTCATTTTCTGCAAAATACGCAATACCTACAAGTAGGTAAAAGAAAAGAGAGGGGAGTTTTGTTGTCTGTGGAGCGAATTTTATCTACTTTTGTCTCAGTAACTAATATTCATCTTATAATACTGGAAACCTTATGAGAAAACTCACGACCGGCATCCTTGCTGCCCTCACGCTGCTCTTCTCGCTGAACGCGGGAGCGGTGGACTTCGACAAGGCATTCAAGGAGAGCAAGAAGATTGAGAAACAAATCAAGAAGACATCATTCCCCAAGAGGGATTTCCTCATCACCGACTATGGAGCTAAGGAGGATAGCCCCGAGGAGCCTTGCCACGAGGCCATCAACCGTGCCATCATAGACTGCAGCCTGGCGGGCGGCGGTAGAGTGGTGGTCCCCGCCGGAACATTCTATTGCGGACCAATCACGCTGAAGAGCAACGTCAATCTCCACCTGGAGGATGGCGCAACGCTGAAGTTCGTCACCGAGCAACGCCTCTATTTCCCCGCCGTGCTGACCCGCTGGGAGGGTGTGGACTGCTACAACGCCCACCCGCTGATCTACGCCAACGGCG
>CAZKNB010000254.1:0-1965 GCA_964554075.1 uncultured Bacteroides sp. | reverse complement strand
AGAAGCTGAAGAGCGGCAAGATGATGGCGGGACTCATCTCGTCGGTTGCCGGACTGGCCATCTGCCTCCTGGTGATGCTGAAGAACCAGTTCATGACGTCGCACTTCGAACATGGAGAGCTCGACATCAAGACGGTGGGTATCGCCCTGACAGGAATGGAGAAGTATCAGTACGTGCTCCCCTTCGAGGTGATAAGCATCCTGCTGCTGGCATGTATGATTGGTGGAATTATGATTGCACGTAAACGATAAGAGAAAGGAGAAAGAATTATGGTACAAATGGAATACTATCTGGTGGTATCGACATTCATGATGTTCGTGGGAATCTATGGATTCTTCACCCGCCGCAACCTGCTGGCCATGCTTATCAGCGTGGAGCTTATCCTCAACTCGGTCGACATCAACTTCGCCGTCTTCAACCGCTACCTCTTCCCCGACCAGCTCGAGGGCTTCTTCTTCGCCATGTTCGCCATCGGCGTCAGCGCGGCAGAGACAGCAGTGGCTATCGCCATCATCATCAACATTTATCGTAACATCCGCAACATTCAGGTGAAGAACCTCGACGGGATGAAAAACTAAACAGAAACTACTGAATATGGAATATACATTATTAATATTACTCTTCCCCCTGCTGAGCTTCCTGGTGCTCGGTCTGGCAGGAATGCGTATGCGTCACGGGCTGGCGGGAGCCATAGGCACCCTCTCCATCGGCGCTGTCACACTCCTCTCCTACCTGACCGCCTACAACTATTTCGCTGCGGGACGCAACGGCGAGGGGCTGTTCGAGAGACTTATTCCCGTCAACTTCGTGTGGCTGCCGCTGACCGACACGCTCCACATCGACCTCGGCGTGATGCTCGACCCCATCTCCGTGATGATGCTCGTGGTCATCTCGACCGTGTCGCTCATGGTGCACATCTACTCCTTCGGCTATATGAAGGGTGAGCGCGGATTCCAGCGCTACTACGCCTTCCTGAGCCTCTTCACCATGTCGATGCTCGGACTCGTGGTTGCCACCAACATCTTCCAGATGTACCTCTTCTGGGAGCTGGTGGGAGTCTCTTCATACCTCCTTATCGGATTCTACTACACCAAACCCGAGGCCATCGCTGCCAGCAAGAAGGCGTTCATCGTCACTCGCTTCGCCGACCTTGGCTTCCTGATTGGTATCCTGATCTACGGCTACTACGTGGGCACCTTCAGCTTCGAGGTTGAGGAGACAGCTCTGGCAGCCGCCAGCGCCATGATTCCTCTGTCACTGGGACTGATGTTCATCGGTGGTGCCGGCAAGAGCGCCATGTTCCCGCTCCACATCTGGCTGCCCGACGCAATGGAGGGACCGACTCCGGTCAGTGCCCTTATCCACGCCGCAACAATGGTCGTGGCGGGTGTCTACCTCGTGGCACGCATGTTCCCGCTCTTCATCGGCTACGCTCCCGAGGTGCTCCATCTGGTGGCATACGTGGGCATCGTCACCGCACTCTACGCCGCCGTTGTGGCATGCGTGCAGAGCGACATCAAGCGCGTGCTGGCCTTCTCAACCATTTCACAGATTGGATTCATGATGGTGGCGCTCGGCGTCTGCACATCCGAGAATCCTCACGAGGGTGGCCTGGGCTACATGGCAGCCATGTTCCACCTCTTCACCCACGCCATGTTTAAGGCGCTGCTCTTCCTCGGCGCGGGCAGCATCATCCACGCCGTTCACAGCAACGAAGTGAGCGCGATGGGCGGACTCCGCAAGTATATGCCGACCACACACATCACATTCCTCATAGCCTGCCTTGCCATTGCGGGTATCCCTCCATTCTCGGGATTCTTCTCGAAGGATGAGATCATCACCGCCTGCTTCGCCTTCAGCCCCGTTGTAGGCTGGACGATGTCGGCCATCGCCGGAATGACGGCATTCTATATGTTCCGCGTCTACTACCTCATCTTCTGGAACGGAGAGTGGAAGGGCGACGCA
>CAZKNB010000253.1:0-2064 GCA_964554075.1 uncultured Bacteroides sp. | reverse complement strand
CGGTTTTCAGTCTTCAATAGGTATTAGCTTTTTTTTAAGGTAAAAAGATTGTTTTCAGGATAACGGCACAAAGATACCCCCTTTTTTCGTTACCCACCAAACAATATTACATGTCTTATAACATATTTTCGTAAAATATCCTCTAAAAATTACCCTCGAAGCGACTTTTTAGACATTTATTTGTAAAAAACGCCAATGAAGATATAAATTCAGACACTTAGAATTATTTTAACAAAAAGGCAGCCACGGCACGAATATCTGTCGATGACGAACCGATATATGCGCGGAACTTTCCTGCCTCTGCCTTCCATCCTGCGACAGATTCGTCGTAGAACTTAAGGTCGTCTACACTGATGTTGAAGGTTACGTCCTGACTCTCACCAGCTTCAAGCTCTATCTTCTGGAAATGCTTCAGCTCCTTGAGCGGACGAACCACTGATGCCTTCTCGTCACCGATGTAGAGCTGAACGACCTCCTTACCCTTGCGGTCGCCACTGTTCTTGACGTTGACAGTGATGGCGATGTTGCCGCCCTCTGAGATTTCTGTTGCAGAGAGTGAGGGTTTACCATATGTAAAGCTGGTGTAGCTCAGTCCGTGACCGAACGGGAAGAGCGCAGGAATCTTCTTTGTGTCGTGCCAGCGATAGCCGACGAGCACATCCTCGCGATACTCCTCGCGGATGCTGTCGCCCGGATAGCTGATCTCGCCGAATGAGTGTGCACCGTTGTCGGCCAACTTCTTCGGGAATGAGAATGGCAGCTTGCCTGACGGGTTGGCGTCGCCTGAAAGGACGTCTGCAAGAGCATAGCCTCCCATTGAACCCAGATACCAGCCCTGGAGTGCAGCGGGCACCTTGTCAATCCATGGCATCTCGACTGCATTTCCGCTCAGCAACACAACGACAAGGTTGGGACACTTGGCTGCGAGCTGCTCGATGAGCTCGGGCTGACCGAACGGCAAGCCATACTCGCGGCGGTCGGTAGACTCACAGTCCTGATAGGCGTTCTTGTTGAGTCCGCCGAAGTAGAGCACAAGATCGGTACTCTTCACTGCATCGACAGCCTCCTTGCGGAGCTTCTCAACCTGCTCCTCCGGGATAACCTCCTCAACCTCATACATAGCCTTGCCGGCTGCATAGCCCTGAACGAAGGTCACCTTGTCGCCATACTTCTCCTTCAATGCCTGGAGGGGTGAAATCATTATCTTTGCCTTAAGCTCGGATGAACCGCCACCCTCGTTCAGACGACGAACAGCGTTGTCGCCAACGACTACGATGCGGTCGTACTTGTCGGCATCGATAGGGAGCAGCTTGGCGCCCTTCTTGACTGCAGGCTGATTCTTAAGCAGAACGACAGCCTCATCGCCGATGGCACGGCATACGTCGTAGTGCTCCTGGTTGCCCATGCGGCCGAAGTCACCAGTTGTATCCATTGACGTACGGAAGATGAGTCGGAGGATGCGGCGAGCCTTGTCGTCTATTGTAGACATAGGCACCTCACCGCTCTTCAGCATCTGCAGGTATGGATTTGCCAGATAGTAGTGGTCGTAGGTGTACTCGCTCTCTGAGGTCAGTCCGTTGGTGTATGAACCCATCTCGATGTCGAGTCCGTTGAGCGCAGCCTCGCGGGTGTCGTGTGCGCCGCCCCAGTCTGTGATGACGCATCCGTCGAAGTTCCACTCTCCCTTAAGGATCTTGTTGAGCAGTCGCTCGTTGTGGCAGGCGTGCTGACCACGATATTTGTTGTATGAACCCATGATGGACCATGCTCCACCGTCGACAACGGCACGCTTGAAGGCGGGAAGATAGATCTCATAGAGAGCTCTGTCACTCACCTCCACGTCGATATGTCCGCGCCAGTGCTCCTGGTCGTTGAGGGCATAGTGCTTGACGCAAGCTGCCACGCCATTCTTCTGGAGATTCTGGATGTAGGGAACGACCATCTCGCCGGAGAGGTATGGATCCTCACCCATATACTCGAAGTTTCGTCCGTTGAGCGGAGTGCGGTAGATGTTCACGCCCGGACCGAGCAGGATGTTCTTGTTGCGATAGCGTGCCTCCTCGC
>CAZKNB010000252.1:0-2064 GCA_964554075.1 uncultured Bacteroides sp. | reverse complement strand
CTTCTTTAGAATCTTGGCATTAGCGCTGTCTACAACCGACGTATCGAGCGACGCCAGATAGATCTGCGTAGTCCTCTCGCTGTTGTGCCCCATCGACTCACTGATAACCGCCAGCGGAATATTGTTCGCCTTCGCAGCACTGCCCCACGAATGACGCCCGACGTAGGTGGTCAGCTTGATGGGAGCACCAATCATCTCACCAATCTCCTTCAACCGACAGTTCACCAGGCGCAGCGCATTCCGATACTGCCGATAGCCATCGGAAGCATCCTTTATGACAGGGAACAGATATGGAGAGGAGTCGTCGGCATACCTCGCGATAATCTCAGTCATGCAACTCTCCAGCCGCACCGTAATCAGTTGTCCCGTCTTATGGCGGCGATAACAGATGAAGCCGCCAGTCACATCGGACTTCCGCAGATGAGCGATGTCGACAAAGGCCATTCCACGAGTGTAGAAGCTGAAGAGGAACATGTCGCGTGCAAAGGCAAGAGTGCTGCCCGCAGGCAAGTCGAGATTCTTCATCCTGCGGATATAGTCGACAGCAACAGCCCTTTTCACCGTCTTACCGATTCCCGTATAGACACGCCGGAAGGGGAAAGTCTGCTCCACCAGTCCCTCCTCAACAGCGCGATTGAAGAGGCAACGAAGGATACGCATATAGAAAGATGTAGTGTTGCGGCAGAGTCCTCTCCCGCTCATCCAGCTCTCGAACATAAGCATCCCGTCCGACGTGATGCAGTCCATCGTGACGTCCCTTCCGCCACGATAGAGCCTGACGATATTCAGCGTTGCCCGATAGGTCTCGCTGGTGCGTCGTCTTCCCAGCATGGCAAGCCTCGCCACCATCTCCTCCATATATCGGAACAGCGACAACCTCTCCGACAGAGAACAGTATTCAGCAACGACATCATCAACGCCAAACGAGCCCTCCCGCTGCTCCAGCTGAGCCAGCACACGCTTCCACCGCTCCAGATCAGCCGAGACAGCACGCCGGACCTCGTCGACAGCCGCCACGCGCTCAGCATCGCGCGCACGCCCCACAGCGCCGAGCCCACCATTCCACTCCGATTCATAAAGCTGATAATCGGAAGAGACCAGACGGACCGTACGACCATGAATCACCTGGAAGAAGATTCTTCCCATCTGTCCCTCAGCCGTCGAGGGACGAAACTTAAGTTTTACCGAAATAGTACACATATATAATAATGGTTAGTTTTCTCTCCTTTCCGTCGCCCCAACTTACGATTTCCAACGAAAAACAGCGCGAAACGTTACGAATTCTAAGTTTATTTTTTACATTTGCGGAAATTTGAAAAAAGGACAATTAATTAATCACTATGGCAAAAATAACCAAAGAAGCCGCTTTGCTCTATCACTCAGAGGGTAAACCGGGTAAGATTGAGGTAGTTCCTACCAAACCATATAGTACACAAAACGACTTATCACTCGCCTATTCACCTGGAGTAGCCGAGCCATGTCTCGAGATTGAGAAGAACGCACAGGATGCATACAAATACACCGCAAAAGGAAATCTTGTTGCCGTAATCTCAAACGGAACAGCAGTCCTCGGACTTGGCGACATAGGCGCACTTGCCGGCAAGCCGGTGATGGAGGGAAAGGGACTCCTCTTCAAGATCTACGCAGGCATCGACGTGTTCGATATCGAGATCAACGAGAAAAATACAGATAAATTCATCGAGGCAGTAAAGGCCATCGCCCCCACATTCGGAGGTATCAACCTTGAGGACATCAAGGCTCCCGAGTGCTTCGAGATTGAGCGCCGTCTGAAAGAGGAGCTCGACATCCCAGTGATGCACGACGACCAGCACGGAACAGCAATCATCTCCAGCGCAGGACTTCTCAACGCCCTTGAGGTAGCAGGAAAGAAGATTGACGAGGTTAAGATTGTGGTCAACGGTGCCGGCGCATCAGCCGTATCATGTACCAAGCTCTACGTATCACTCGGCGCACGCCTCGAGAACATCGTGATGATTGACAGTAAGGGCGTCATCAGCAAGGAGCGTACCGACCTCAACGAGCAGAAGAAGTTCTTCGCCACAT
>CAZKNB010000251.1:0-2093 GCA_964554075.1 uncultured Bacteroides sp. | reverse complement strand
TCACTCAGAGCGAGTATATGCGTCGTATGAAGGAGATGGCGAACATTCAGGCTGGTATGAGCTTCTATGGCGAGATGCCGGACATGTTTAACATCGTGCTCAACACCGACCACAAGCTTGTGAAGGAGATCCTGAAGAGTGAGGAGGAGAGCTGCACCGTGGCCATCGCTCCGGTGAACGTATCTATCGTGGAGACTCAGAAGGAGCGCGACGCCCTGAAGAAGCAGCACGAGGGCAAGAAGGAGGAGGAGATCCCGACTGCCGAGAAGGATACTCTGAAGGATCTCGACAAGAAGATTGAGGAGCTGAACAGCAAGAAGAGAGGCATCATCACCGAGTTCGCCAACGGCAACAAGGTGGTTCGCCAGCTGATTGACCTCGCTCTGCTCCAGAACGGAATGCTGAAGGGTGAGGCGCTGAATAACTTCGTAAAGAGAAGTATCGAGCTAATCTAAAAGAATCTATGCAGGATTGGATATAAAAAGCCGGGCACATCCATGAGGTGTGTCCGGCTTTCTTATTGTATCTGTATGATAGATTACTTCATCAACTCATCAACCTTAGCGCGAAGCTCCTCGCCGTGGAGACCACGAGCGACGATTGTACCCTCGCCGTCGATAAGAAGAACGCAAGGAATGCTGTTTACAGCGTAGAGCTGAGCACCCTCGCTGCCCCAACCCTTAAGGTCGGACATCTGCGGCCATGTGATGCCGAGATTCTTGATGGCACCCTTCCACGCCTCACCGTCGTTGTCGAGAGAGATACCTACAATCTCAAACTTATCACCCTTGTAGTCCTTGTAGATCTCAACGATGTTTGGCATCTCGCGACGGCACGGACCGCACCAGCTTGCCCAGAAGTCCAGAAGAACCAGCTTGCCCTTGCCAACATAGTCGGAGAGCTTTACAGGAGTACCCTCTGGAGTAGCCAGTTCAACGTCGATGAACTTAGCGCCCGGAGCGGTAAGCTTCTGCTTAGCCACAGTCTCCTTAATCTTCACGATAGCCTCGTCGCTCTGGAACTGCTCAGGGATAAGAGAGAGCACAGAGTCATTCTCAGCGATAGACATCTCGTAGAAGTTGCTCTTGAAGAGCAATACGCCTACAGGATTCTCGATGTTGGCGAACATGCTGCTCTTGCTGACCTCAGTGTCCTGCTGCTCGAGGCTATTGATCTTAACTGTGATCTCCTCTTTCTGGGCGTCGGTCAGAGTAGAGTCGTTGCGGAGCTTGCTAGAGAGCTTGTAGTACTCACGACCGATGCTGTCCAGCTTCTCGCGGATAGGCTGATAGATGTCGTTTGTGGGGCTACCTATTGCTGAGTTAATATTCTCACCGAGGCATACGCTAATCTTACCATTCTCAAGGAAGAAACGAATGGCGAGCGGCTTCTCCGGGTTGGCATTACACTGGATAGCAGCGAAGATGATGCTGTCCTGCACACCCTTGAACTCGAACTTGCCATTTCTGATGACTGCTGTGTCGAGGTTGTTGAACTCACGACCTGCCAACTCCTGGAGGAACACTGTGTCGCCCTCCTGACCACCCTCGACAGTACCCGTAATCACGTAGCCGGGTTTGTCGGCACAGCTAGCAATGAGAGCCATGAAGCCAGCTGCCAAAAAGTAATTCAGTTTTTTCATTTGCTTTTATCTTATTAAGTTTTCCGTTTGTCTTTTAGTCGAGCTTCAGCACGGCGAGGAATGCCTTCTGCGGCACCTCAACGTTACCAATCTGCTTCATGCGCTTCTTGCCTCGCTTCTGCTTCTCGAGCAGCTTACGCTTACGGCTGACGTCACCACCGTAGCACTTCGCTGTCACATCCTTGCGCACCGCCTTGATGGTCTCGCGGGCGATGATCTTAGCACCGATGGCAGCCTGGATGGCAATCTCGAACTGCTGACGCGGGATGAGCTCCTTCAGCTTCTCACACATGCGGCGACCCATGTCGTAGGCATTGTCGAAGTGGGTCAGTGTGGAGAGTGCGTCGACCGACTCACCGTTGAGCAGGATGTCCAGCTTAACAAGCTTGGATGGACGGAAGCCGGCGGGATGGTAGTCGAACGAAGCGTAGCCCTTGGAGATGCTCTTCAG
>CAZKNB010000250.1:0-2102 GCA_964554075.1 uncultured Bacteroides sp. | reverse complement strand
AAGATGAAGAAGCGCTACCCGAAGGTGCACTTCGACTTCCACGCCCACAATGACTACGACCTCGCCGTAAGTAATGTGCTTGCTGCGGTGCTCAGCGGAGTAAAGGGACTTCACACCACCATCAACGGACTCGGCGAACGTGCCGGAAACGCTCCATTGGCCAGTGTGCAAGCCATACTGAAAGACCACTTCAACGCCACAACACATATCGACGAGAGCCGCCTGAACGACGTAAGCCGCGTGGTGGAGTCCTACTCGGGAATCATGATTCCTGCCAACAAACCTATTGTCGGTGAGAACGTATTCACCCAGGTGGCGGGTGTTCATGCCGACGGCGACAACAAGAACAATCTCTATTGCAACGACCTGCTGCCCGAGCGCTTCGGACGTGTGCGTGAGTATGCACTCGGCAAGACCTCAGGCAAGGCCAACATCCGCAAGAACCTTGAAAGCCTCGGACTGGAACTCGACGAAGCCTCAATGCGACGCGTCACGGAACGCATCATCGAGCTTGGCGACAAGAAGGAGCTCGTCACACAAGAGGACCTGCCATACATCATCTCCGACGTGCTGAAGCACGACTCCGGCTTCGAGAAGGTGGTGCTCAACAGCTACTTCGTCACGCTCACCAACGGACTGAAGCCTATGGCCACACTGCGCATCTCCATCAACGGACAGACCTACGAGGAGAGTTCTTCGGGCGACGGACAGTATGACGCCTTCGTTCGCGCACTCCGCAAGGTCTACAAGGTGACCCTCGGCCGCAAGTTCCCTATGCTGACCAACTACGCCGTGACCATCCCTCCCGGCGGACGAACAGATGCCTTCGTGCAGACAGTCATCACCTGGAGCTTCAACGACAAGGTGTTCCGCACACGCGGACTCGACGCCGACCAGACAGAGGCTGCCATCAAGGCCACAATGAAGATGTTGAATATCATAGAAGACACATACGAATCATCACCTTCAGAAAACTGAAATAAGGAAATAGAATAAAAGAATTTAAAATATAAGGATTATGGATTTTAAGATAGCTGTATTGCCGGGCGACGGCATCGGACCAGAGATCTCAGCACAGGGAGTCGACGTAATGACTGCCGTTTGCGAGAAGTTCGGTCACAAGGTAAGTTATGAGTACGCTCTCTGCGGAGCAGACGCAATCGACAAGGTTGGCGACCCGTTCCCGGAGGAGACATTCCAGATTTGTAAGAACGCTGACGCTGTGCTCTTCTCAGCAGTAGGTGACCCGAAGTTCGACAACAACCCGACAGCGAAGGTACGTCCTGAGCAGGGTCTGCTTGCCATGCGCAAGAAACTCGGTCTCTTCGCAAACGTCCGCCCCGTTCAGACATTCAAATGCCTTATCCACAAGTCACCGCTCCGCGCTGAGTTGGTAGAGAATGCCGACTTCATCTGCATCCGTGAGCTGACCGGTGGTATGTACTTCGGCGAGAAGTATCAGGACAACGAGAAGGCTTACGACACCAACTACTACACTCGTCCCGAGATTGAGCGTATCCTCAAGGTTGGTTTCGAGTACGCCATGAAGCGTCGCAAGCACCTCACTGTTGTCGACAAGGCAAACGTGCTCGCATCTTCACGTCTCTGGAGACAGATTGCACAGGAGATGGCACCGAAGTATCCTGAGGTGACAACCGACTATATGTATGTCGACAACGCAGCAATGCGTATGATTCAGGAGCCGGCATTCTTCGACGTAATGGTAACAGAGAACACCTTCGGTGACATCCTTACCGATGAGGGTTCAGTGATCAGCGGTTCAATGGGTCTGCTCCCATCAGCCTCAACAGGCGAGAGCACACCGGTATTCGAGCCTATCCACGGTTCATGGCCGCAGGCTAAGGGCTTGAACATCGCCAATCCGCTTGCACAGATTCTCTCTGTAGCGATGTTGTTCGAGTACTTCGACCTCAAGGAGGAGGGAGCTTTGATTCGTCGCGCTGTCGATGCATCACTCGACGCCAACGTACGCACACCGGAGATTCAGGTAGCCGGTGGCGACAAGTTCGGCACAAAAGAGGTTGGTGCTTGGGTAGTGGACTACATCAAGAAAGCATAACAACACTATAAAAATTTTATAA
>CAZKNB010000249.1:0-2144 GCA_964554075.1 uncultured Bacteroides sp. | reverse complement strand
CATGTCGAGCACGAACGCCGAAGCGTCCACCGTGCGCTTGGTCGACTTGCAAGCCTTCTCCACCTGCTCGGCGGTGAGCTTAGTCTTGCTCTTCACTCCGTAGCGCTCCATTATCTTCACCGGCTCGGCCTGCTGCGGACGGAGAACGCCCTTCGGGCCCTCTTGCAGCACAACCGGACGCCATGAGCTATCGTCATACTTCGCCATGTCCCATCCGCTGCGCTCTATACGTGCGTCGTACGACTCACCGCCATATATGCAGTTGAATGTGACGGGGCTCAACTCGTAGCGCCACGACTCGTCCGAGGCCACCACTTCGCTCGTGCCATCGGTGTAGTCTATGTGTAGCTCAAACATCAGTGTCGGTGCGCCGAAGCTGATTTGCAGCTTGCGGTAGCGTCCGCCCTGCACGTTGTAGAATCCGTTGCCGAGCAGCACACCCGCCACATTCTCCCCCTTGGCGAGGAGAGATGTCACGTCGTATGTGTTATAGTTCACCGTCTTGTCGTAGTCGGTCCAGAGCGGTGCGAACTGGCTCTCGCCCACCCGCTTTCCGTTGAGCGACAGCTCGTAGAAGCCGAGTCCGGAGATGTTGAGAGTGGCACGGCGCACCGCCTTGTCGGTGCGGAACGAACGGCGCAGCATGATGCTCTTCTGCGAGAGCGTGTCCACAGCCGCCCAAGCCGCCTTCACGTCGTCGCGCTTGAGCACGCCGCCGGTGTAGTTTCTGCCCTCCGGCAGTTTGGCATCCGCCTTGGTGATGGCGCCAATCCAATGGCTCTTTGTGAACACCTCGCCGGTTGTCGGGTAGTAGTAGAAGCTGCCCTTGTCGCTCCACTCCGAAGCGCCGTCGGCCTCATCCCACACACGCACTCGCCATGCGTAGTGACCCGCCTTGAGCGATGCCACATCGCTGCTGATGTCCACCAACGCGCTCTGTGCGGAGCTACGTTTTCCGCTGTTCCACACGGTAGCGCCCGTGTCGTCGGTCAGTTCAATCTCGTAAGCTGTCTGCTGCGTGCCCTTCTCGGCGGATGTCAGCTCCCAGCCCAGTCGCGGCAGTGTGCCGACAAGCGTCGCCTCGTTTTTCAGTTCGCTCGTCAGTCGCGCGACCTTCAGTCCGCGTGCCTCAGTGTTCAGCACGGCGGCAAATAGCAGCAGCGGTATAAATATTTTTTTCATTCAAATACTTTTCAGTTTTTGTTAAAGTACATCCTTACATACAAGGTGCGTCAGTTTGTCGGCGCTACCGACAAGGCGACCATCAACAAGCACACGCAAACCCTTGCCCTGTTTGTAGCGGTCGCCATTCTTGTCCCAGATAATTGTCAGGTTGTGACCATGATAGAGCACATTGTCCAGACAGAAATAATCCCATTTATCAGCCGGGATGAGCGGATTCACCTCCACCGTACCATCCAGACGCGGACGCAAACCCACAACACCGGTAATGATAAGGTCGTTGAAGGTAGAGTGGTTATAGTAGCGCGAACGCTCCTGATCGCCCTTCAGCCAGTAGCCCGTCACCTCGTCGAGATACTCACCGATGTATGGACGGCCACGGTGATGCTGCGACTCCACATACTTCTCCATCTGGCTGAAGTAGATGCTGTCAGCAGCCTCTGTGCGGCGATAGTTGTTCATATAGTTAGCCATGGCAGTCAGTGTCTGCGCAGTGGCGAACGGCCAAATGGCACCGTCCCACTCACACTTGCCCACGCCACGGGTGCGGAACTCCGGATGGCGACGCTCGGCAGTGGTAAGTCCGTAGGGGGCGTTGAAGCCCTTCTCGTCGGAGAGCTGCTCCCAAGCCACGGCATACTTATCGTTGTTGTCAGGAAGATTGAAGTACCAGGGGATGTATCCGATAGCCTCGCGCACATTAGCAGAGGAGTCGGTACGCATTGTCTCGAAGAACTGCTGCTTCTCGTTCCAGAGCATATCCTGCACAAGATTCTTTATCGTGTCGGCTTTAGCGGAATAGGTCATAGCCACCCTCTCGTTGCCAACAAGAAGACCGGCTGCAGAGAGTGCCTTGGCATTGCCGTACATATAGCTGTTGATTGTAGGGCGGGCATACTTTTTCTTACGTCCGCCGCTGATGGACTCCTCCATGCCGTCCTGCACGTCGCCCTGCCAGTAGA
>CAZKNB010000248.1:0-2169 GCA_964554075.1 uncultured Bacteroides sp. | reverse complement strand
GAGCGAATCGGAGCGCGAAGTTGGGGGTGCTGAAGCTGAAGACGCCGTAGTTGAACACCACGTCGATTCCGCTTTCCGGCTCCTCATATCTGATTGCCGTGTGGCCGAAGAGCGAGTAGACCTCGTCGCCGGGACCACATGTCAGCAGGCTTATTCTTACGGAGTCTCTCTCCGTGGCCAGGCTGTCGGACGGCTGCACCTCCTGTGCGTGCATGCCTGCGGTGGCCAGCAGAATGACTGTAAGTAGTGAGAATATATATCTTTTAAGCATCTTATTCGTTATCGTTTCATCTTTTAACTCGCAAAGATACTAATAAATAATCATCTCCCTAATTATTTGATGGTTAAAAAAGCGGTAGACGGAAAATACAAAGGGGCTGCATCGCGCAGCCCCTTTGCCAGAAAAGTCTAAAAAAAATTTAAGCTTTTATTTGAAAGTTAGTCAATATCATTTCGTCTTATGCTCCTTGACCCAGTTGAACGCATTTACGAATGCCTCCATCCACGGAGTGATCTGGTCGCTGTCGCGACGCTCAGCGGGATAGTAGGCGTTCTGCCATGGGAAGATGGCGCGCTCAAGGTGTGGCATCATTGCCAGGTGACGACCATCCTTGCTTGCAAGTGCAGCTACAGAGTAGTCGGAACCGTTAGGGTTACCAGGATAGCTGTCGTAAGAGTACTTAGCGACAACGTTGTATTCGTCCTCACCGTAAGGCAGAGAGAACTTACCCTCGCCGTGGGCAACCCAGATACCCAGCTTGCTGCCGCTCAGGGAGCCGAACATCACGCTGCGGTTTGTCGGGATAGTCACGCCGATGAAGGTAGACTCAAACTTATGAGAGTTATTATGGAGCATGCGGCCCTTCTTCTTGTGCTCAGGGTTGATGAGTCCGAGCTCCATCATGAGCTGGCAACCGTTGCAGATACCTAATGAAAGAGTGTCGGGACGAGCGTAGAACTTGTCGAGCGCCTCTTTAGCTTTCGGGTTGAAGAGGAAGCCTCCCGCCCAACCCTTGGCAGAGCCAAGTACGTCGGAGTTGGAGAATCCACCGCAATATACAATCATGTTGACATCCTCGAGAGTCTCGCGACCGCTGATGAGGTCGGTCATCGTAACGTCCTTGACGTCGAAACCTGCGAGGTAGAGCGAGTATGCCATCTCGCGCTCACCGTTGGTTCCCTTCTCGCGGATGATTGCAGCACGTACGCCGCTCGGCTCACGACGGTCGGCAGAGATGCCGAACTGCGACATCTTACCAGTGAAGCCCGGCATGAAGGCGAACTCCAGCGGCTGCATCTTATAGTTCTCGAAACGCTCCTTGGCGCATCCGTTCATTGACTGACGACGGTCGAGCAGATATGATGATGAGTACCATACGTCGCGCAGGTAGTCGATGACGAACTGATGCTCGGCACCATCCTTGCTGACGATGATGTGGCGCTCGTCGGTTGGCTGACCAATCTTGATGAAGCCTACGCCTGCATCCTCGAGGATAGCCTTCACAGCCTCCTTGTTCTTGTCTGCCACCTGGATCACGATACCCGGGTTCTCGGCGAAGAGAATCTTCACGAGGTCCTTCTCCTTCATCTTGTTGAGGTCGATAGCCATACCGCCCTCTACGTTTGCGAAGCACATCTCGAGGAGGGTAGTGATGAGACCGCCGGCAGAGATGTCGTGACCTGCAAGGATAAGTCCCTTGTGAACCAGCTCCTGAACGGCGAGGAATGCGTCGCGGAAGTACTCCGCATCCTGAACGCAAGGCACGTCGTCGCCCACCTTGCCCAGTGACTGCGCGAAGGCGGAACCACCAAGCTTCAGAGCGTCGAAGCTGAAGTCGATATGGTAGAATGTGCTCTTAGGCTCGTTCACCATGACAGGCGAAACAACCTTCTTCACGTCGTCCACCTCGGCACCTGCCGATACGATGACGGTACCCGGAGATACCACCTTCTTTCCGTCGGGGTACTTCTGAGTCATTGAGAGGGAGTCCTTACCTGTAGGAACGTTTATCTGGAGAGCGCAGCAGAAGTCGCTCAATGCTTTCACAGCTGTGTAGAGACGTGCATCCTCGCCCTCCTGTGAGCGGCAAGGCCACATCCAGTTGGCTGAGAGAGAGATGGCATCCATGCCGTCGGCAAGCGGAGCCCACACAAGGTTAGTCAGCGCCT
>CAZKNB010000247.1:0-2174 GCA_964554075.1 uncultured Bacteroides sp. | reverse complement strand
TTTCTCGAATTGTGCCACCATTTTGCCCCTTGATATATCTTTTTTAGTATTTTTGTGGCAATATGCTGACTATAAAATAAGAATGAGAGTTACTGACCTGATAAATAAGAATGAGAAGACAGCCTTCTCTTTTGAGATACTTCCACCGCTGAAGGGCACCGGCATCGACAAGGTGTACCGCGACATCGACACCCTGCGAGAGTTCGACCCGCAGTACATCAACATCACCACCCACCGCAGCGAATATGTCTACAAGGACCTGGGCGGAGGAATCTTCCGTCGCGACCGTCTGCGTCGCCGTCCGGGAACAGTGGCGGTGGCTGCTGCCATACAGAACCGCTACAACATCACCACCGTACCCCACCTCCTCTGCAGTGGATTCACGCGCGAGGAGACCGAGTACGTGCTGCTCGACCTTCAGTTCCTGGGCATCACCGACCTTCTCGTCCTCCGTGGCGACAAGGCGAAACATGAGTCCAGCTTCATCCCCGAGGCGGATGGCTACAGCCATGCCGTGGAGCTTCAGGAGCAGATCAATAACTTCAACAAGGGAATCTTCGTCGACGGCTCCGAGATAAAGGTGCCGGGACAGAGCTTCTCCTACGGTGTGGCTTGCTACCCCGAGAAGCACGACGAGGCGCCCAACATGGACTTCGACATCTACTGGCTCAAGAAGAAGATTGAGGCGGGAGCCGAGTATGCGGTGACCCAGATGTTCTTCGACAACCAGAAGTACTTCGACTTCGTGGAGCGTGTGCGCCGCGAAGGCATCAATGTCCCCATCATCCCGGGCATCAAGCCCTTCAAGCGCGCTGCACAGCTGAGCATGCTCTCCAAGACCTTCAAGATTGATATTCCCGGAGAGCTGACCAACGAGGTGCTGAAGTGCGACTCGGACGACAAGGTCAAGGAGGTGGGCATCGAATGGTGCATCAAGCAGTGCCGCGAACTGATAGCTCACGGCGTGCCGAGCATTCACTTCTATTCGGTTGGTGCCGTGGATAGCATCAGCCGCGTGGCAGCACAGATTTATTAACCAAAGAGAGGGAGAGAGAAAGGGTGTTTTTCAGAGACGTCATAGGACACGAGAAGATTAAGAGACTGCTGATTGAGGAGGTTAACGAGGGACGAATAGCCCACGCCAAGCTCTTCTTCGGACGTGAGGGAAGCGGCGAGCTGCCACTGGCACTGGCCTACGCGCGCTATGTCAACTGCACAAACCGCACCGCCGACGATGCCTGCGGCACCTGTCCGTCGTGCCTTAAGATGAATGCCCTGGTCCATCCCGATGTCCATTTCACCTTCCCCGTGGTGAAGCGTGGCATCAGTGACGACTACCTGCGCGAGTGGCGCAACATCGTGAAGACGAGCTCGGGCTACTTCGGCATGAGCCACTGGCTGCGCGAGATTAATGCCGAGAATGCGCAGGCAACAATCTATACGCGCGAGAGCGACGAGATTATCAAGAAGCTCAGCCTGAAGTCGCGCGAGGGGGAGTATAAGATTTCTATCATCTGGCTTCCCGAGAAGATGCAGATTGAGGCTGCCAACCGACTCCTCAAGCTGCTCGAAGAGCCACCCCAGAAGACTCTCTTCCTGCTGGTGGCCGAGAACACCGAGATGATTCTCCCGACAATCATCAGCCGCACACAGCGGATTGCCATCCCCGGCATCGAGGAGGAGGAGATAGCCAAGGCACTCACCGAGCGTTTCAGCGTGCTCGAGGCGCAGAGTGCCAACATCGCCCACATGGCGAACGGTAACTTCATAAAGGCGCTTGAGCAGATTCATATCGACGAGGACAACAAGCTCTACTTCGACCTCTTCGTTGGGTTGATGCGTCAGTCGTATATGCGAAACATCCGCGAGATGAAGGCGTGGAGCGAACAGGTGGCGGCGCTGGGTCGTGAGCGTCAGAAGGCGATGCTGGAGTATTGCCAGAGGATGATCCGCGAGAACTTCGTCTACAACTTCCACCGCCGTGAAATGGTCTACATGTCGCAGGACGAGCAGAACTTCGCCGTCCGCTTTGCTCCCTTTATCAATGAGCGCAATGTGATGGGGCTGATGGATGAGCTTAGTGAGGCGCAGCGCCACATAGAGCAAAACGTAAATGCCAAAATGGTCTTCTTCGACTTCACGCTCAAGGTGACCGTGCTGATTAAGCAGAGATA
>CAZKNB010000246.1:0-2177 GCA_964554075.1 uncultured Bacteroides sp. | reverse complement strand
ATTGCTATTACGGCAATGACAGCGATCGTGATGATTGTTGATTTCTTCATAATCTCTATTCTTTTAATTAAAATATCCTTTAGAATCTTGTTCCGGCACCGCCTCCGCCGCCTATTCCGCCGCCGAAGCTACCTCCGCTGAATCCACCGCCACTGAAGCCTCCGCCTCCGCCGCCGAAGATGACCGGTCCGCCTCCGCCTCTGCCGCTGAAGTTGTCGTCGTAGCTCTCCTGACGGCGAGTTATCTGGTGGCCGCAGTTCTTGCAGGTGTAGGTGACGTCCTCTCTCTTCACTCCATTGGAGTGGGAGACGAACTGGCTGCTGGTGCGTATCAGCTGATGCGCGCCGCAGACCGGACAGCGCGTCTGGCGCCATGCATACCACACTCCGAAGATGCAAGTCACGATGCCTATGGCTATACAGATGAAGAAGAATATCAGTACATCCGTATCGTCATCCTCCTCTTCAAGGTCATCTGCCGTCATGCTTCCCTTCAGTATGTCGCAGACAGCCTGCAGACCACTCTTCATGGCGCTGTCCCAGTCGCCCTCCTTGAGATAGGGCAGCATGGTGACCGTCTGGATGCGCTTGCAGGTGGCGTCCGGCATATCGCCTTCCAGTCCGTAGCCCGTGTAGAACTGAATGCAGCGCTGGTCGGTGACGAGGAGGATGACGAGGCCGTTGTTCTTGTCCTTCTTGCCCACGCCCCAACTGTTGAGCAGCGAGTGGCAGAAGTCGAAACATTCGGTGTCGCCAATCGACTCGACCACAGCGACCACCGTCTCTATTCCCGTCTGCTTCTCCAGCGCCAGGAGCATAGCGTCGATGCTGTCGGTGGTGGCTGTGGAGAGGATGTTGTCGGGGTTGACCACGTAGCGCGTGGCGTTCTGACGGCGCACGTTGGGCAGGCTCTCCACGGTGTAGCTACCAGCGAAGAGGTTGAGCACGGCGCTCATGACAATGACAAGTGTCAGTATGATTCGTTTCATTTTTTGATTATATCTATCTCTGCCATATCTCCCAGGCACCGATGGCCTGAAGAAGCAGCATTTCAAGTCCGTTTTTGGTCTCGGCTCCATGCTCGGCACCACGCTTCATGAAGAGAGTCTCCTCGGGATTGTAGATGCAGTCGTAGAGCAGATGGCGCTTGGTGAGCAGCTCGTAGGGAATAGCCGGACATGCGTCGACGTTGGGATACATGCCTACCGGAGTACAGTTGACGATGACGGTGTGCTCCTCCATAACCTCGGGAGTGAGATCCTCGTAGGTGAATGCGCCGGGTTTAGGCTGACGTGAGACGAAGACACCGCTAACGCCCAGGTTCTTCAGGCCGTGGAAGACAGCCTTCGAAGCGCCGCCTGTGCCGAGGATAAGGGCGCGTGTGTGGTGCTCCTTGAGCAGCGGCTCAATGGAGCGTGTGAAGCCGATGATATCTGAGTTGAATCCCTTCAGGTGAGCCTCGCCCTTAGCGTTGTGGGTCACCTTGATGACATTGACTGCACCGATGGCGTGAGCATCCTCGTCAATCTCATTGAGGTAGGGGATTACCTGCTCCTTGTAGGGGATAGTGACGTTCATTCCGCGCAGGTTGGGATTGTTGCGTACCACCTCCTTGACATCCTCTATCCGGGGAATCTCGAAGTTGACATATTCGGCGTCAATCTTTTCGCCTGCAAATTTCTCGTTGAAGTATCCTCTTGAGAATGAGTGTCCGAGAGGATAACCTATAATTCCATATTTATCCATGGTCGTGTGCTTTTAAGATGGTTGGTTAAAATTGATATAAGATCTATTTGGTTGCCGTATAAAGTGTGCAGATTCCGAAGGTCAGGCTTGTGTAGTTGACCTCGCTGAATCCGGCTTTCTGTAGCGCGCCTCGCATCACTTCGCCTTGCGGGAATGCCTTGATGGTCTGCGGAAGGTAGTTGTAGGCGCTTTTGTCCTTCGAGAGGAGGCGTCCCAGGGTGGGGATGACGACCTTCGAATAGATGGAGTAGAGCTGCTTCATGGGGAATCGTTCCGGAGTGGTCAGCTCGAGGATGACCAGATGACCGCCTGGGGTGAGCACACGGCACATCTCGGCCAGACCCTTGTCGAGGTCGGCGAAGTTGCGGATGCCGAATGCCACGGTGATGGCGTCGAACCGGTCGTCGGGAAAGGTGAGGGCGGTGCAGTCCT
>CAZKNB010000245.1:0-2204 GCA_964554075.1 uncultured Bacteroides sp. | reverse complement strand
TTGGAGATGGAGTCGGGGTTCTCGAGCACCGACTTATGGTTCTCGGACGAACCGATGGAGGAGACGATGCCTTCGCCTACACGGGCAAGGATGGTGTCCTCGCCGGCACCGCCCACAAGCTGGCGTATGTTGGCGCGCACTGTGACGCGGGCCTTCGCGATGAGCTGAATACCGTCCTTCGCTACGGCAGTGACAGGCGGTGTGTCGATAACTTTCGGGTTGACCGACATCTGCACGGCCTCGAACACGTCGCGTCCGGCGAGGTCGATTGCCGTCGCCATCTGGAAGGGCAGGTCGATGTTTGCCTTCGAGGCGGAAACGAGTGCGTGTACCACCTTCTCCACATGACCGCCGGCAAGGTAGTGCGCCTCGAGCTCGTCGCGTGTTATCTTGCTGAGTCCTGCTTTGTGAGCCTCAATCATGGCCGGCACAATGATGTAGGGCGGCACGTTTCGGATGCGCATCAGGAAGAGCTGAATGAGCGATATGTTCACGCCCGACACCTTGGCGGAGAGCCAGAGGAAGAAGGGCACATAGTGGAAGAAGACAACCAGCAAAAGGATGCCTCCCACTACAAATGCAATTGGTAGAAATACGGGATCTGTCATAATCATTCGTTTTTAGGGTTTGTTTTATGGTATCAATAAGAATCTCTGTCAATCTTAACGAAGATGTTGTCGGCAATGCGTGTCACGCGTATCGGCGTCTTCTCGTCGATGAATCCGTCCTCCGACTTCACCTCCATCTGCTTGCCGTTTATCTCTGCGGTGCCTATCTGCGCCAGACGTGTGACGGCCACTCCGCGGTCGCCCACAGCCACTCCCTCGGCGTTGCTCTTGTCCACTGTGGAGTCTATGTTCTGCTTCAGCGCCAGACGGTCGAGCGTCTTGGAGCGCATGAAGCGGTTGAGCGCCACGCAGCAGGCTGCGAGTGACACAATCAGCGTAACCACTCCGCCCGCTGTGCCCAGTTCGGCAAAGGCCTTGTAGATGGCATAGAGGAAGCAGCAGAGCGATGCCGCTCCGGCAAGGCTGATGCCGGGGATGAGGAATAGCTCGACAAGCATCAGAACCACTCCTGCCACAATCAGCATTACTATGAAAAATGTCTCCATAACTCTTAGATTAATACTTTAATGGTTGATATTTACTGATTTGTATATTAGTGTTTTACCGATTTCTCTTCGTTGCGGATGTCCACGCTCATCTGCTCAATCTCAGCCGACAGGTTGCGGATGGAGTTCTCCGCGTCGAGGATGGCGGCAGAGAGGTTGTTGCGCTCCGTGTCGCTGGCAGCGGCATAGCGCTCTCTGAGGCTCTCAAGTCGTGCGGCAATCTGCGTGCGGTCGCTCTCCTTTGTCGCCATCTGGCTGTAGAGCGTCCTGGCTTTGGCGGACTTGAAGTCGGTCAGGCTGTGGTAGTCCGTTGTGTCGTCAATGACAAAAGTGAAGTCGCCCTTCTGGGTGCTGCCGGTGTTGGTTGCAGAGGCCTCGGCAAGTCTCTGCAGGCCGCTCTTGACGCTCTCCTCTTCGCCCTTCCAGGTAGCCTTTATCGATGTGAGCTTAGCCAATGCTATAATCTCGTTCTCGTCCATTGACTCGTAGTCGTAGCTGGTCTTCGAGTCGTTGGGGACGAACACGTAGACGCACACCTTGCCCTCCGGCTGATAGCGGTCGGACGCGAACCAGCCAAGGTTGTTGTACTCATCTATGGCATACATGTAGTCGTTGTATGGGGAGTTGAAGGGCATGCCTATGTTTTCGGGGGTGAAATATCCGTCTGTCTCGCTGTTGTAGCGGCTCACGAAGATGTCGTATCCGCCGATGGAGTTGTCGCCTGTCGATGCGTAGTAGATGGTCACTCCGTCCGGCATCATGAACGGGTAGTTGGTGTCGCCCTCGCCGTTTATTCTCTCTGGGAGCGGGGTAGGTGTGCTCCACTCGTCCTGAAGCTTGTTTGAGCTGTAGATGTTCATCTCCTTGCCGTCTCTCTGGCCGAAGTATATCTTGTCGCCCATCTCGGTCATGTAGACCACGGCGCTGCGGTCGGCCTCGTCGCCGAAGTAGTCGCGCGCGCTGATCAGCTTGCCGTTCTCCTCGCCAATTCTGAAGGCCTGCAGGAAGTTCTCCTTGTCCACCACGAAGCTGTCCACCACGCACACCTTCTCCACGCTCTTGAGCATGCGCAGGTTGCGCTTGGCGTTGT
>CAZKNB010000244.1:0-2206 GCA_964554075.1 uncultured Bacteroides sp. | reverse complement strand
TTCAGGTCAATCTTCTCGCTCTCGCTGATGAGCGGGTAGACGATGTAGACCTGGCGTCCCTCCTGAAGCTGCTTGCGGACTGAGGCGTAGAGGCTCTCGCGATGGTTGTCGAACTGATGGATGGTGCGCACCGGCTTTCTGCCCGGAGGCAGTTCGTCGATGACCGATACCTCCAGGTCGCCATAGAGTGTCATGGCCAGTGTGCGTGGTATAGGCGTTGCCGTCATCACTAGAATGTGGGGCGGATAGGTGTTCTTGTGCCACAGGCGGGCACGCTGAGCCACTCCGAAACGGTGTTGCTCGTCGATGACTACAAAGCCGAGCGAGGCGAACTGCACCGTGTCCTCGATGAGTGCATGCGTTCCGATGAGAATCTGTATCTCGCCGCTGATAAGGTCGCGGAGAATGGTCTCGCGGCGCTTGCCCTTGATGGAGCCTGTCAGCAGCTCCACGCGTACATTCATTCCGAAGAGAAACTCCTTGATGGTCTCGAAATGCTGGTTTGCAAGTATCTCGGTTGGTGCCATGAGGCAGGCCTGATAGCCGTTGTCTAGTGCGATGAGCATGCTCATCAGTGCCACCAGAGTCTTTCCGCTGCCGACGTCGCCCTGCAGCAGGCGGTTCATCTGGCGTCCCGTCACCACGTCCTGACGTATCTCCTTGAGCACGCGCTTCTGGGCGCCAGTCAGCTGGAAGGGCAGATTCTGGTTGTAGAACGTGTTGAAGATGTCGCCAATCTTGCGGAACACGTAGCCGCGATAGTTGTTGCGGCGGTCCTTGGTGTAGCGCAGGATGGCGAGCTGCACGTAGAACAGCTCTTCGAACTTCAGGCGATACTGCGCGCGGCGCAGCTTGTCGGGATTGGTGGGGAAGTGAATGTTCATGATGGCCTCGGTGAGCGGCATGAGTTTATGCTCCGCGATGAACCATTCGGGCAGAGTCTCGGGCAGCGGCTCGGTGAGCTGCTTCAGAACATTCGATATAATCTTGGCGATGACATGAGAAGACATCATGCATCGCTTCATCTTTTCAGTGGTGTTGTAGAATGGTTGCAGCCCTGTGACGGTCAGTTTCAGGTCGTCGGGCTTGTCGATTTCGGGGTGTGCCACGTTGATGCGGCCGCCGAAAACGGTCGGCTTGCCGAAGACGATATACTCTTCGTGGGCTTTATAGCGGGTCGTGGCGAACTTTATGCCTTGAAACCACACCAGGTCGACAACGCCGGTGCCATCCGAGAAGTGGGCGATGAGTCGCTTCTGGCGACCCTCTCCCATGGTCTCAAAGCTGAGTATCTCTCCGCGCAGCTGAATGTATGGCATGTTGCCGTCAATCTCGCTGATGCGATAGACGCGGCTGCGGTCGACATACTTGTAGGGGAAGTAATAGATGAGGTCGCGCATAGAAAATATCTCCAGCTCCTTGTTCAGGATATCGGCCCTTTGGGGACCTATGCCGGAGATATATTTTATGTCTCGCGAGTTTAGTTCAAACATGACAGCAAAGCCTCACCAATCTGCATGTCAAACGATGTCGTAATCTTAACATTCTCGCGGTTGCCCTGAACGAGGAATATAGAGATGCCGAACGCCTCTACCACCGATGCATCGTCGGTAAAAGCGGGGACATACTGCTGCATGTAGGCATATTTAAGCACGTTGGCATGGAACACCTGCGGTGTCTGCACCAGTTTGTATTCGTTGCGGTTCACTGTCTGGCTGTTGCCATTGATAACCCTTCTGACGCTCTCAAAGACGTCGATGACGGGGATAACTGCGCTATGCATCACGGCATGCTCGAAACAGCTGACGATTACGCTCTTCGCAACGAAGGGACGTACGCCGTCGTGAACGGCGATGAGCTCGCCTGTGGCATGCTTTAATCCATTTTTTACTGACTGGAAACGAGTTTCGCCTCCGTCGACGCAGGTGTGACGTATCCTGAAATTCTTCTCCTTGCACAGGTTGTGCCAGTACTTACGCTGGTCGGATGGCAAAACGACGATGATTTCCATACCTGCATCGTAGTTGTAGAAAGCCTCGATGGTGTGCATGAGGATTGGTTTGCCCGCGAGGGGCAGAAATTGTTTAGGCACTTCGGTGCCCATTCTTGTGCCGGTTCCTCCGGCTACAATGATGACTGAACGCTTCATTCTCAACAGTTTTTAACTATCATTCCATCTTTCAACTCATTTACTTTGTCTGCTCCT
>CAZKNB010000243.1:0-2214 GCA_964554075.1 uncultured Bacteroides sp. | reverse complement strand
CGGCGCTCTTGTTCTGAATCTCTGTCAGGCTGAGCTGCTTCTTCTCGATGAGCGTGTGGTTCAGATATATCTGATTGTTGAAGTATGTGTCTACATATTTGCCCTCGCCGTAGGTCGCCATGAGGTACATGTTGAGCAGTGCTGCACAACGGTTCATGTGGAACTCTCCGCCGGGAATGTTGTAGGTGCCCGGGTCGGCCGACTCTGCATCGGCATATCCTGTCGAGGTGATGCAGAAGAGCACGTTGGCGAGACCTACATTCTTGTCGACCATCTCGATGAGGTCGGCAATAGAGCGGTCCAGACGCACGTAGGCATCCTGAAGCTCCATGGCACACTCCTGAGGAGTCTTGTGCATGTAGTTGCCGGCGTAGTAGGTGACCGAGAGCAGGTCGGGCGTCTCGTCGCGGCCTATCGTTCCGTTGGTAAGCACCTCGCTGACCAGTGCGTTCACCTCGTCGTTGACGTAGGGGCTCGTGATCAGACGGCGATACTTGTTGCGACGGTCGTCGTCGAACTTATATTTGAAAGCGGTGTCGCGCCAGTCGGGCAGGTAGCTGTACTTCTCCTTCGGCAGGTAGGGCGTCCAGACGATGTCGCCGATGCGGAAGTCGATGGCCTTCTGCTCGTTGTACTTGCTGAGCCACCATGGCAACTCCTTGTAGTAGGTCGAGCTACACCATTTTCCTGTATTTTCGTTAAGCCAGTAGGCACCGTTGCCGCTGTGTCCCGCGCCGATTACGGCAGCGTCGCGGAATGGGGCTATGGAGTAGACCAGCGCCTTGCCTCGTGTGGCAATCTTCAGCTCGTCGCCAACGGTTGACGAGAGCAGGAGCAGCGGCGACGAGCTGTCGTCGGTGTAGTTGCCCATGAAGTTAGAGTCGTCCACGCAGCCCATGACGCGCAGGGTGGCGTGGTTCATCCAGCTATTACCGATGATGCCGTTGACCGATGGGGTGGCACCCGTCTGCAGCGAAGCCACGGCCGACGAACGGTCGACGTTGTCGAAGGCGTAGCGCATATTGCGGTAGTAGAGTCCTTCGCGCAGCAGGCGGTTGAAGCCGCGCTCTCCGTAGAGGGCCGAGAAGAGCTCCAGATAGTCTGAACGAAGCTGGTCGATGGTAACCTCCACGACAAGTCGAGGACTTGCAGAGAGCTGTTGCGCCTGCATTCCTGTAAGTGCCAGTACGGTTATGATGGATGTCAGAAGTCCTTTCATTCAGTTCTTTTATGTGTCAATGTCAAATTACTTAGTGAACGTATCCACAAACAGAGTGCCAAAGGTACGACAGCTAAATCAAATCTCTGCGGAATAACGGGATAAAGCACTATAAAAAGTGTTAAAATGGCGATATTGAACGCGTGATACAGGCTTGTCCTGTGTTTTATCTCTGAAAATATCATCGCTGGCAGAAAGATGAGATGCAGCGGATGGAACACGAAGAGCAGATAGTTCGGACTGACTGCGGGGTGCTCGGACATAGTGGCGAGGAAGAGCAGGATGCAGCCTGCCAGACCAGCCGCAGTGAAGAGCAGCAGGTCTATGCCCCAGAGTGAGAGTCCTCTCTTGATGCCGAACAGGGTGGCTGCGGCTGTCAGGATGAAGAGGAGCAGCGACATGCGCAGCGGCGTCAGGGTGTTCCAGATGTCTCTCTCGGGTTTCTCCTTGGTGTTGTTGAGTGTCTTGACGCGCTGGCTGACCAGGTTTCGTCCGTCGGAGATGGTTGCTCCGCTGACGGCTTTCTCCAGATAGAAGGGGATGAAGGTCATCTCGCGTTCGGTCATCTTTCTGTCCGCCTTGCTGCCCAGAGCCATGTCGATGCCGAAGCGTGACCATGGATGGTCGGCGGTGTACTTGTGGATCATCTCTCGGAAGGTGATTGTCTCGCCCTCACCGAGCAGTTTGCCGTATGTGATCTGAGCGTTGACGGCCTGCTCTATCTTGTCGCGCGGACGTGTGGCGCAGTTGTCGTAGAAGAAGTTGTAGCGATAGATGCGGTTCTCATGCTGCATGTTCTCGCGGATGAGTTCGGCGAACCTGGCCTTCTCGTCGGGGGTAAGGTTGAGCTCCTGCTGCCACACCTCACGGTTGAAGTATGAGTATTCGGCCTCGAAGTTGGCGTAGGTGGTCACGCCCAGCTCGTAGTCGGTCTGGCCAAGAGCGAATCGGAGCGCGAAGTTGGGGGTGCTGAAGCTGAAGACGCCGTAGTTGAA
>CAZKNB010000242.1:0-2220 GCA_964554075.1 uncultured Bacteroides sp. | reverse complement strand
CCCTCCACCTGCCGCACAATCTCGTTGCCGACATCCGTAAAGCCGTGCTCGGGACGGAAAAGGAGGATGGCGATGCAGATGAGTCCGCCTCCGATGAGCATGAAGCCCTGGATGACATCCATCCAAATGACCGCCTCAATTCCTCCTAACAGCGTGAGGATGGTAATCGTCACGCCCAGCACAACAATAATCATATATATGTCCATCCCCATGAAGCGACTCATGGCAAGACTGACAAGAAAAAGCACTGTTCCCATCTTCGAGAAGTGACCCAGAATGAAGGCAACAGAGCAGTAGTAGCGCGCAAAGGGGCCAAAGCGATGTTCGAAGTACTCGTAGACGCTCAGCCTGATGACACGACGGAAGAGGGGCACGATGAAGCCGATGATGCAGACCAGCACGATCGGGACCATCAAGCCCTGCACAAGCAGAATCCAGTCGCCCGCATAGCCCGAACCGGGATAGGCAAGGAAGGTGACGCTGCTTATGAGCGTGGCAAATATCGACATGCCGATGGCCCACGACGGAATGTTGTGGCCTCCGGCAAAGTATTGGTCGGTTCCCTTCTGACGGTGGGCGAAATAGTAGCCAACGCCTATCGCCAGCAGGATGGAGAGCAACACGATGGTGTTGTCAATCCAATGCATTTCAGTATATCCCATGTGTTTTCTCAGTTTAAGGTGAATGGAGTGCCGCCTGGTTTACAGCAGTCCTGCCTGCTCAAGTCGGCTTCTCACCTCCGCTTTCTGCGCCGCGGTGAGTGGCGAGAGCGGTGGCATCATATTGTCTGAGCAGATGCCCTTGAAGGACATCATGTACTTCAGTGCTGCGAGAGATTCGCCGAGGGTGAAGCCCTTCTGATATATCTTGCAGATGTCTCCGGTCTGCAACTGGAGCACCTGAGCCTTGCTCTTGTCGCCGCTGATGGCTGCGTTGAAGAGGGCGTTATACATCTCGGGGATATAGTTGCCACCACTGGGCACGATGCCCACTGCGCCACGCTCAAGGGCGATGGCAGAGTTGGCTGCGCATCCGCAGAAGTAGACGAAGTCCTCGCGGTCGCCAATGGCTGCGAGCACCGCCTTCATGCGTTCGTCGTTGTTCTCGGAATCCTTGATGCCGACGACGTTCTTATTCTCGGCCAGGCGTTTGATTACGTCAACGGGGATTGACATGTGGGTTGTGCTGGCGATGTTGTAGAGCATGAATGGCACAGGGCTAGCTGTTGCCACTGCATCGTAGTAGTTGTAGATCTGCTCTTCGGTCAGGGCATAGTAGGATGGCAATGTAGCGACGAGCACGTCGGCTCCGGCGTCGGCGTAGGGTTTCATCACGCGGTATTGTTCTGATACCACGGTTCCGGTCAGTGCCACATAGATAGTCAGTTTGTCGCCCGCCTCCTCTTTCACGGTCTTGATAAGTTCAATGGCAGCCTCCGTGCTGACGGACTGTCCCTCGCCGGTAGTTCCCATAAGTAATGGGTGGATGCCATTGGCCACAAACGTACGAATTATTCTTCTCACCGCCTCTTTGTCGATAGCGAGGTCGATTGTCACAGGTGTTACCATAGGGACAACGACACCCCTATAAAGTTGTTTTGCGTTCATCGTTATTAGTATAATCAGTTAAATCAAAATTTTATATATATAAGAGTCTTTAACCCAAATTTTGTACCCACATTTAGCGATAAAAATGTGTCGCGTATGCTACATTTTTTCAGAGACCATTATTCCTTCACACCGTCGCCCCTGCTACATTTTTTCAGAGCTTCGGATCTTCGGCCATGTTACATTGGGGCATTTTTCTTTGCTGATGTTACATGGAATTTGATGTTGATTTCACTTCATTTGGTGCCGGATGTTTCACTGGATTCATTGTTTATGTTTCACCACCATATTTCTGCATAAAACTTATGTTTCATCCTTCATTTCACCGATAACTCGTTGATTCAGTTAAAGTTGCGAGTGAAGGATAGCATTCCAACTTATCCTTCACCGCTATCTTCCTCTGACACAGCGAGTTGCAAGTGAAGGCAAAAATCTATCCTTCACCGATAACCTCACTGATTCACTGCGCTTTAAGTCAGAAAGTGAAGGATAATGCAATATTTTCAAGTAAACCTGTTTTAGGAAGTAGTTGGAGTGAAGGAAAAAACGAACGTCGCGACGAGTCATTGTAACGTTCAGGATTTTTGTAACGAACGTCGCGACGAGTCGTCAG
>CAZKNB010000241.1:0-2251 GCA_964554075.1 uncultured Bacteroides sp. | reverse complement strand
CCTGAGTGGTGGCTGTAGCCTCGGGGAAGGGGTACTTGCCGTGCATGTCGCTCACGAAGTACTTGCGGAACGGGATAAGGAACAGGATGCCGAGCACACCGCCAAGCAGTGAGCTGACAAAGACCTGAAGGAAGGTTACGGTCATCTCGGGATACTTCTCCTGAAGGATGTAGAGGGCGGGCAGGGTGAAGATGGCACCTGCGACGATTACTCCCGAGCATGCTCCGATTGACTGAATCATTACGTTCTCGCCGAGGGCATTCTTGCGCTTAGTGGCGCCCGACACTCCTGCAGCGATGATAGCGATAGGGATGGCAGCCTCGAACACCTGACCCACCTTCAAGCCCAGATAGGCTGCGGCGGCAGAGAACAGGATGGCCATTGCTATTCCCCAGCAGACCGACCACACGGTCACCTCGGGGTAGACCTTGTCGGCTCTCATCAGGGGCTTGTACTCCTCACCGGGTTTAAGCTCCCTGAAGGCGTTCTCCGGTATGCCGGTGAACTTTTCTTTCTCTTCTTTCTCCATAAATATCTGTTTTTAATTGTTGTCTTTGACAATAAAAAAGGGGAAATGCGACTAATTCCCCCTCTCTTTCTCTTTAACCGCTTCTTACCTATGGTCGAAGCGACTATTTCTTCTCGACAGCCTCCATGTTGCCCTCAATGTAGAGACGGATGAGCTCTGTCTTGCCATTGGTGCGCAGTGTGACTGACTTCTTGAAGTGGCCGGGATACTTGCCTGTACCGTTGTAGGTCACTTTGATTGTTCCTGCCTTGCCTGCCAGAATCGGCTCCTTGGTATACTCGGGAACGGTGCAGCCGCACGAAGCTACTGCCTGGTGGATTACCAGCGGGGCATCGCCTATGTTGGTGAATTTGAACACGTAGCTAACCACTGGACTTGCCTCGGAGAATGTTCCGAAGTCGTGGCTTGTCTCAGCAAACTTAATCTCAGCCTTACCCTGTGCCATGGCCATATTGATGCCTAGTGTCAGCATAAGGGCGAGAAGTAACAACTTTTTCATATCGTTTTCCTAATTTGATGTTTCTATTTGCAACAAAGGTATAGCTTTTCTTTTAATATAGATGTATATTTGCAAAAAATGTAATGAATGAACCATTAAAACGGACCTTTTATGAATATTATCAGACCATTTTTACTCTCGCTCTCCGTGGCGACGCTGCTCTCTTGCTCTTCGGCCAGGCTGACCGACTCGGGATTGCGCAAGTCCGACTTCACCACCAAGGTGGCGGACGAGAAGGTGAAGCTCTTCGTGCTGAAGAACCACACCGGCATGGAGGCCTGCATCACCAACTATGGCGCGCGACTCGTCTCGCTGACGGCTCCCGACCGCTCGGGACGCATGGCGGACGTGGTGTGCGGATTCCCCAAGATTGACGACTACCTCTCCGTCAAGCAGAACTTCGGAGCCACTGTCGGGCGATACATCGGCCGCATCCTGGGGGCTAAGTTCACTCTCGACGGCACCGAGTACCGTCTGACTGCCAACACCGGCCAACACTGCTCCCATGGCGGTGAACCTGGTTTCGCCTATAAGGTGTGGAGCGCAGAGCAGATCAGCAAGAATGCACTGGAGCTGCGTCTGACGTCGCCCGACGGCGACAATGGCTTCCCCGGCAAGCTGGAGGTCAGACTGCTCTATCTGCTGACCGACGACAACGAGCTCTACATCACATATTCAGCCGTGACCGACAAGCCCACGGTCGTCAACCTCTCTCACCACTCCTTCTTCAACATCTCGGGCGACTTCAACCGCTCGGTTGAGGATCAGACGCTCTACGTGAATGGCGACAGCTATACGCCCTTCGACTCGCTGAAGTGCGTCACTGGCGAGATTCTGCCGGTGGAGGGAACGCCCTTCGACTTCCGCACTCCACGCCCTATTGGTGAGCGCATCGACGAGCCCAATCCGCAGCTGAAGGTCACCAAGGGCTACGACCACAACTGGGTGCTGAACACCCACGGCAACAAGAGTCGTCTGGCGGCTAAGGTGAGCGATGCGTTCAGCGGACGTACGCTGGAGGTGTACACCACGGAGCCTGGCGTGCAGATCTACACGGCCAACGGACTGAGCGGAAAGATGGTGGGAAAGGGAGGAATTGCCTATGGCAAGCGAACTGCCATCTGCTTTGAGACGCAGCATTTTGCCGATAGTCCCAACAAGCCGCAGTTCCCGTCAACGGTGCTGCGGCCTGGTGAAACCTATCGAAGTGTATGTATCTATCG
>CAZKNB010000240.1:0-2287 GCA_964554075.1 uncultured Bacteroides sp. | reverse complement strand
AATCTCGCCGTGCCACGGACCGTTGAAGTAGAGAGTCTTTGAGTCGGCGCTCCAGACGAAGCTCTCCACGTTAGACTCGAACGCCTTGCTGACGAAGCGCTTCTCGCCTGTTGCGAGCTCCATCACCATCAGTCGGTTCTGGTCCGATTCGTAGCCGTCGCGCTCCATGCTCTGCCAAGCGATGTACTTGCCGTCGGGCGAGTACTGCGGATTGGTGTCGTAGCCGCCGTTCTCCTCGGTGATGTTCTTCACGTCGCCACTCTCCACATTATATATATAGATGTCGGAGTTGGTAGAAACGGCGTAGTCCATACCCGTCTTCTTGCGGCAGGTGTAGGCGATGTTCTTTGAGTCGGTGCTCCATGCCAGCTGCTCGATGCCTCCGAATGGCTTCATCGGGCTCTCGTATGGCTCACCCTCGAGGATATCCTTCACGTTGCTGATGGCGCTGCCGTCGAAGTCAGCCACGAAGGGGTGGGGAGCAGTTGTTGTCCACTCGTCCCAATGCTTATACATCAGGTCGGTAACGATGATACCCGTAGCCTTAGGCAGGTCGGGATACTTGTCCGCTGTCGATGGCACAGTCTTCACCTGCGAGATGAAGAGCAACTTCTTGCCGTCCGGCGAGAAGGCGAAGCCCTCGATGTCGCCATCGTAGTCGGTGAGCTGCTTCTTGCCGCTGCCGTCGGGATTCATCTCGTAGAGCTGGTTGCTGCCGCTCTCGTTGCTCAGAAATGCAATCTTCTTGCCCTCCTTGATCCAGACAGCCTCGCTCTCCTGGAAGGGAGACACCGTGAGGCGCTTGTTGTCTGAGCCGTCGGCATTCATGAGGTAAAGCTCACGGTTGCTCTTGTTCTGCTCAACACTGTAGTAAGCCACGCTGTAGAGTACCTGCTTCGCATCGGGCGAAACGGAAAGACCACCGATACGTCCCATCGCCCAGAGAGCCTCCGGAGTGAGACGACCGTTCTCAATCTTGATGTCTGAAGGTCCGATTACAGACTCCTCAGACGAACTTGCGCCGGATTTACCGGCGCAAGCTGTCAATGTCAATACTGCTGACATGATTAAAATCTTACTTGATTTCATAAGATGTTCGTATGTTCTCTTTCTATGTTTTATCTCTTGTTCTGCTGCTGGCGTTCGCGCATCATCTGCTCCTGCTGTTTCTGCATAGCCTCCAGACGTGCGGCGAATCCGCTCTTCTGCATCTGCTTCGGGTCCTTCTTGTTAGCCTCGAGAGTCTGAAGCAGCTTCTCCTCGTTTGTAGAGCGGCGCAGATAGATGTTTGTAATCACGCTGATCAGTGTAGAGAGGAAGTAGTAGTAGTTCAGACCCGAAGGATAGTCGTTCAGGATGAAGAAGAACATCAGCGGCATGAAGTACATCATCCATTTCATCATCTTCATCTGCTCCTGTTGCTGCGAACCGTTGTCCTGCTGCTGCATGGTGTACTTGGTGTTGAGAATGTTCACCACAGTCATCAAGAGGCAGAAGAGGCTCAGGTGGTCGCCGAGCAAAGGAATATGGAACGGGAATGTCACGAATGCATCATATGTCGACAAGTCGCTTGCCCAGAGGAAGCTCTGCTGACGAAGCTCGATGGCGCTCGGCAGGAACATGAAGAGCGACATGAGGATAGGGAACTGCAGAAGCATTGGCAGACAGCCACCCATAGGACTTACGCCGTACTGGCTGTAGAGCGCCATCATCTCCTGCTGCTTCTTCATGGCATCCTCCTGCTTGGGATACTTCTTGTTGATCTCCTCAACTTTCGGCTTCAGCACGCGCATCTTGGCAGACGACATATAGGTCTTCCATGTTGACGGATAGACGGCAGCCTTCACGATGAGGGTGAGGATGAGCAGTACAACTCCCATGCTCAAGCCCCAGCTTGTGAGCCAGTCGAAGATGTTGATGATGATGTACTGGTTGATCTGACGAACAACGGGCCAGCCCAGGTAGACGAGGCGGTCGAGGTGCCACTTGTCGTCGTGTCCCTTGTCGAGGGCACGCAGCGTCTTGAAGTGGTTCGGACCGTAGTAGAGGTACATTGATGTGGCCTCCTTACCCGACGGGTCGAAGAATGTGTTCATCTCTGCCGAGTAGCTCTTCACGAAGCCGCTGCCCTTCTGCTCAGGCTCCGAAGCGAGTTTCACCTTGTCGAAGTCCTGGTTGGCGATGAACACGGATGAGAAGAACTGGTTCTTGAATGCAATCCAGTCCACCTTGCCCTCCGGGTCCTCTGTGGCGGCTTTAGTGTTTGAGAGCGACTCCACGCCATCCT
>CAZKNB010000239.1:0-2330 GCA_964554075.1 uncultured Bacteroides sp. | reverse complement strand
TCAGCGCTTCGAGGGTATCATCAATATACTCAGCTCATAGAGCAGATAGAGGGGAAGGGAGACTATGGTCAGAGTGAAGGGATCGCCGGTCGGAGTGATGACGGCGGCGAAGATGACGATGGCGACAACGGCATGGCGGCGATAATGGCGCAGAAGCTGCTTGTTGACTATGCCAAGGAGCGACAGGAGCCACGTCAGGAGCGGAAGTTCGAACGCCAGACCCATGCAGAGAATCAGCATCATGAAGTTGTCGATGTAGGAGTTGAGCGAGATGACATTCTCTATCTCGCTGCTCAAAGTGTAGGTGGAGAGGAAACGGAGCGTAAGGGGATAGACCATGTAGTAGCCCACAAGAACACCGGCGAAGAACATCACAGTGCCGATGGCAAGCGCCCGGCGCACACCCCGACGCTCGGAATCGTAGAGCGCGGGACTGACGAAACGCCACACCTCAAAGAGAATGTAGGGCATGGCAACGACCACAGCCATCCAGAACGCGGTGGACATGTGGATAAGAAAGGGAGCAGCGAGATTGATGTTCACCAGCTTCACGCTGAACTCCTGAGTGAAGAAGTCGTCGGTAAGGCCGAAGGTCTCACCGACACGGCGAAGCAGCTCGTAGAAGGGAAAGTCGTTGCGACAGGGCGCAAGGATGACGCCGTCGAACAAATCGGGCATCGCCACGAAAAAGACAACAGCCAACACAAGCCACACGCCCAGAATGCGAAACAGGGCGCGTCGCAACACATCGAGATGATCCCAAAAGGTCATTTCTGCCATAAGACTCTCCTACTCCATCGTTGAGACTGCCTCAGCGAGCTACTTTGAGGAGTCCTTTTCCTCCTTGTCGTCCTCCTCGTTCTTTGCCTTCTCAAATTCCTCCTTAGCCTCGTTCATTCCATCCTTGAAGCTGCGGACTCCCTTTCCGAGGCCGTGCATCAGCTCCGGAATCTTCTTGCCGCCGAAGAGGAGAAGTATGACTAGAGCGATGATTATCCACTCTGAACCACTCGGGAGAAAAGCTAACAGTAATCTGTCCATAACTCTATTCTTTTATATTGTGCGTTTATCAGGTTTCTTAATCTTGATAGTAGATTCGCTTGACGCGCGCAGAGACGCTTGTCAGAATCTCGTAAGGGATGGTTCCCAACATATCGGAAAGTACGCTTACAGGGAGGTCGTCGCCAAAGATAATGGCCTTGTCGCCCTCGCGGCAGTCGATGTCGGTGACATCAATCATGCAGACATCCATACAGATGTTTCCCACGTAGGGAGCCTTCTTGCCGTTGACCAGGCAATAGCCCTTGCCACAGCCAAGATGGCGGTCGAGTCCGTCGGCATAGCCGATAGGTATGGCAGCGATGCGCGAGTCGCGGGTCAGGAACTGACGACGGCTGTAGCCCACGGAGTCACCCTTCGGCACGTTGCGAATCTGAAGGATTGTACTCTTCAGGGTGCTGACATTGTGGATGACGCTGTTGTCGATCGGGCTGATGCCATAGAGTCCGATGCCGAGGCGCACCATGTTGTACTGGATCTGCGGGAAGCGCTGAATGCCGGCTGTGTTGCAGAGATGGCGCAGGATGGAGTGAGAATAGGCATCCTGAATCATCTTTGACGAGCGCTCGAAGATGTCGATCTGACGCTGTGAGAAGTCGTCGAAGGTCTCGGAGTCGCTGCCGACGAAGTGAGAGAAGATTGACTTAGGCAGCAGGGCTGTCTGTCCCTTCAGTCGCTTGATGAGCTGCGGAATCTCACGCTCCTCGAAGCCGAGGCGGTGCATTCCGGTATCCACCTTGATGTGCACTGGGAAGTTGGTGATGCCCTCCTTCTCTGCCACGCGAATCAGGGCGTCGAGCAGATGGAAGTTATAGATTTCCGGCTCAAGCTTATAGTCGAACATGGCCTTGAAGGCTGAAAGCTCGGGGTCCATGACGATGATTGAGGTGGTGATGCCCGCCTTGCGGAGTTCAACACCCTCGTCTGCCACAGCCACGGCGAGATAGTCCACACGATGCTCCTGGAGCGTCTTGGCAATCTCGTAGGAACCGGCACCGTAGGCGAAGGCCTTGACCATACAGATGATCTTGGTGTCGGGACGAAGCATTGAGCGATAGTAGTTGAGGTTGTCGACCATGGCATTGAGGTTCACCTCGAGAGTGGTCTCGTGGACCTTCAGCACCAGGTCGTCGGTAAGTATCTCGAAGCCGAAGTTGCGCGCGCCCTTGATGAGGATAATCTCGTCGTGCAGGTTGGCGAAGGACTCCGAGCGCATAAACTCCTCGGTTGTCGGGAAGAAGTATTTCTCGGTGTTGAAGCGCGAAGCCATT
>CAZKNB010000238.1:0-2334 GCA_964554075.1 uncultured Bacteroides sp. | reverse complement strand
GAGCGAATCGGAGCGCGAAGTTGGGGGTGCTGAAGCTGAAGACGCCGTAGTTGAATACCACGTCGATTCCGCTTTCCGGCTCCTCATATCTGATTGCCGTGTGGCCGAAGAGCGAGTAGACCTCGTCGCCGGGACCACATGTCAGCAGGCTTATTCTTACGGAGTCTCTCTCCGTGGCCAGGCTGTCGGACGGCTGCACCTCCTGTGCGTGCATGCCTGCGGTGGCCAGCAGAATGACTGTAAGTAGTGAGAATATATATCTTTTAAGCATCTTATTCGTTATCGTTTCATCTTTTAACTCGCAAAGATACTAATAAATAATCATCTCCCTAATTATTTGATGGTTAAAAAAGCGGTAGACGGAAAATACAAAGGGGCTGCATCGCGCAGCCCCTTTGCCAGAAAAGTCTAAAAAAAATTTAAGCTTTTATTTGAAAGTTAGTCAATATCATTTCGTCTTATGCTCCTTGACCCAGTTGAACGCATTTACGAATGCCTCCATCCACGGAGTGATCTGGTCGCTGTCGCGACGCTCAGCGGGATAGTAGGCGTTCTGCCATGGGAAGATGGCGCGCTCAAGGTGTGGCATCATTGCCAGGTGACGACCATCCTTGCTTGCAAGTGCAGCTACAGAGTAGTCGGAACCGTTAGGGTTACCAGGATAGCTGTCGTAAGAGTACTTAGCGACAACGTTGTATTCGTCCTCACCGTAAGGCAGAGAGAACTTACCCTCGCCGTGGGCAACCCAGATACCCAGCTTGCTGCCGCTCAGGGAGCCGAACATCACGCTGCGGTTTGTCGGGATAGTCACGCCGATGAAGGTAGACTCAAACTTATGAGAGTTATTATGGAGCATGCGGCCCTTCTTCTTGTGCTCAGGGTTGATGAGTCCGAGCTCCATCATGAGCTGGCAACCGTTGCAGATACCTAATGAAAGAGTGTCGGGACGAGCGTAGAACTTGTCGAGCGCCTCTTTAGCTTTCGGGTTGAAGAGGAAGCCTCCCGCCCAACCCTTGGCAGAGCCAAGTACGTCGGAGTTGGAGAATCCACCGCAATATACAATCATGTTGACATCCTCGAGAGTCTCGCGACCGCTGATGAGGTCGGTCATCGTAACGTCCTTGACGTCGAAACCTGCGAGGTAGAGCGAGTATGCCATCTCGCGCTCACCGTTGGTTCCCTTCTCGCGGATGATTGCAGCACGTACGCCGCTCGGCTCACGACGGTCGGCAGAGATGCCGAACTGCGACATCTTACCAGTGAAGCCCGGCATGAAGGCGAACTCCAGCGGCTGCATCTTATAGTTCTCGAAACGCTCCTTGGCGCATCCGTTCATTGACTGACGACGGTCGAGCAGATATGATGATGAGTACCATACGTCGCGCAGGTAGTCGATGACGAACTGATGCTCGGCACCATCCTTGCTGACGATGATGTGGCGCTCGTCGGTTGGCTGACCAATCTTGATGAAGCCTACGCCTGCATCCTCGAGGATAGCCTTCACAGCCTCCTTGTTCTTGTCTGCCACCTGGATCACGATACCCGGGTTCTCGGCGAAGAGAATCTTCACGAGGTCCTTCTCCTTCATCTTGTTGAGGTCGATAGCCATACCGCCCTCTACGTTTGCGAAGCACATCTCGAGGAGGGTAGTGATGAGACCGCCGGCAGAGATGTCGTGACCTGCAAGGATAAGTCCCTTGTGAACCAGCTCCTGAACGGCGAGGAATGCGTCGCGGAAGTACTCCGCATCCTGAACGCAAGGCACGTCGTCGCCCACCTTGCCCAGTGACTGCGCGAAGGCGGAACCACCAAGCTTCAGAGCGTCGAAGCTGAAGTCGATATGGTAGAATGTGCTCTTAGGCTCGTTCACCATGACAGGCGAAACAACCTTCTTCACGTCGTCCACCTCGGCACCTGCCGATACGATGACGGTACCCGGAGATACCACCTTCTTTCCGTCGGGGTACTTCTGAGTCATTGAGAGGGAGTCCTTACCTGTAGGAACGTTTATCTGGAGAGCGCAGCAGAAGTCGCTCAATGCTTTCACAGCTGTGTAGAGACGTGCATCCTCGCCCTCCTGTGAGCGGCAAGGCCACATCCAGTTGGCTGAGAGTGAGATGGCATCCATGCCGTCGGTGAGCGGAGCCCACACGAGGTTGGTCAATGCCTCGCTCACTGCGAGTACGGAACCAGCGGCAGGGTCGGCGAGGGCAGCCTGCGGAGCGTGGCCGAGTGATGTTGCGATACCCTTCATGCCACGGTAGTCGAGTGCTACGACACCGCAGTCGCTGAGTGGCAACTGAATCTCGCCCTGGCACTGCTGACGTGCAATCT
>CAZKNB010000237.1:0-2341 GCA_964554075.1 uncultured Bacteroides sp. | reverse complement strand
TCCGTCTGGTAAAGGCCATCGTGGCACTCGTTGCCGGCGGTGCCCTCTCGGTGAGTGGACTTCAGATGCAGACACTCTTCCGTAATCCGCTGGCAGGTCCATACGTGCTGGGCATCAGCTCCGGTGCGAGTCTTGGCGCTGCAATCTTCATACTTGGCGCACCGCTCTTCGGACTAACCGCCATGGCGCTCTCCTTCGGAATAGCCGGTGCGGCGTGGATTGGCTCGGCACTTGTGCTGACGGTGATTGCCGCCGTGGGCCATCGTATCAAGGATATAATGGTGATACTTATTCTCGGCATGATGTTCTCATCGGGCATCAGCGCCGTGGTTCAGATATTGCAGTACATGAGCAACGAGGAGTCGCTGAAGGCCTTTGTGGTGTGGACAATGGGTTCGCTGGGCGAGGTGACAAGCACTCAACTCGTGATACTCTTTGTGGCTGAGGCCGTGGGGCTCATTCTTGCCGTCCTCACCATCAAGCCACTCAATATGCTGCTCTTTGGCGAGGAGTATGCCGTGAGCATGGGACTCAACCTGCGCCGTTCGCGCGCCCTGCTCTTCTTCTCGACGACACTGCTTGCCGGAACCGTCACCGCCTTCTGCGGACCGATAGGGTTCATCGGACTCGCCATGCCGCACGTGGCACGTCTGCTCTTCGCCAACAGCGACCACCGCATACTGCTGCCGGGAACACTGCTCACGGGTGCTGCCGTGCTGCTGCTCTGCGACATCGTGTCGAAGTGGCTCACACTGCCCATTAACGCCATAACATCACTGCTCGGCATTCCAATCGTCATCTGGATTGTGCTGCGCAACAAGTCGATTACCGTATGATAAAGTTAGAAGATATATCCATCAGCTACGGTCAGCGCACCATTCTCAGCGGTGTGACCACCGAGTTTCGTCCGGGTCAGCTGACCGCCCTCATCGGTCGCAACGGTAGCGGAAAGTCTACGCTGCTTCGTGCCGTGGCTGGACTTAACCGCAAATACAGCGGACGAATACTTGTTGACAACGAGGATATCAGCCGTATGGATGCGCCGAAGATGGCGCACCGCCTTGCCTTTGTCAACACGCAGCGTGCACGAATAGCCAATCTGCGTTGCGAGGATGTGGTGGCGATTGGTCGCGCGCCCTACACCAACTGGATTGGACGTATGCAGGCGGAGGACCGCGAGGCGGTGATGCAGGCTTTGCAGTCGGTGGGGATGACCGATTACGCAAGTCGTACGATGGACACCATGAGCGACGGCGAGTGTCAGCGAATAATGATTGCACGCGCTTTGGCACAGTCGACTCCCGTCATACTTCTTGATGAGCCAACCTCCTTCCTCGACATGCCCAACCGCTATGAGCTTGTCGACCTGCTTCGCCGCCTGGCTCACGAAGAGGGGAAGACGATACTCTTCTCGACCCACGAGCTCGACGTGGCGACACAGATGTGCGACAACATAGCGCTAATAGACAACCGCTCCCTACACAACCTCCCGGTGGGAGAGATGATAGAGAGCGGTCATATCCAACGCCTGTTCCAGCTGCCGGAGAGGGTAGTGGAGGCGCTTAAGCCAATATCTTAAGGCCGGCTTCAGCCGGGCATCATAATCCGAGCTTCTTAGCCTCGTTCCAGAGAGCGTCCATCTCCGCCAAGGTCATATCCTTCAGGTTGCGACCCTGCTTGATGGTGTGCTCCTCCACGTAGTTGAAGCGGGCTATGAACTTGCGGTTAGTGCGTTCCAGAGCGTTCTCGGGATTGATGCCGTAGAGGCGTCCGGCGTTGATCACGCTGAAGAGGAAATCGCCGAACTCCTGCTCAGCCTTGTCCTTATCCTCGTTGGCAATCTCCACCTGAAGCTCGTCGAACTCCTCCTTCACCTTGTCCCACACCTGCGACTTCTCCTCCCAGTCGAAGCCCACGTTGCGCGCCTTGTCCTGCACGCGGTAGGCCTTGATGAGGGCAGGCAGAGCCGACGGCACTCCGCTCAGCACCGATTTGTTGCCATCCTTCTCCTTCAGCTTCAGCTGCTCCCAGCTCTCGCAAACCTGTCCGGCAGTCTCCGCCACAGCATCGCCGAAGACGTGCGGATGGCGATAGATAAGTTTGTCGCAAAGGCGGTCGCACACATCCTTTATGTCGAACTCACCCTTCTCGTCGCCAATCTTGGCGTAGAACGCCACGTGGAGCAGGACGTCGCCAAGCTCCTTGCAAATTTCCTTCTGATTGTCGCTGGCCAGAGCGTCGCACAGCTCATAAACCTCCTCAATGGTGTTGGGGCGCAGACTTGAGTTGGTCTGCTTGCGGTCCCACGGACACTTCACGCGCAGCTCGTCCAGAATGTCGA
>CAZKNB010000236.1:0-2387 GCA_964554075.1 uncultured Bacteroides sp. | reverse complement strand
TCTCGCTCTTGGATGTAGCCTTTGCGGTAGGCTTTCAGGAGCTGCGAGAGGTCCTCTATTTGCTTCTCCAGCTCGTGACCCATGTCGGTGTCTCGCACCATGACACGCTTGCTGCTTAGCTCTACCAGCTGCGTGGTGGAGATGATGTCTTTGCCGTGCTGAATGGCCTCTTGCGTGGAGGTGAAGGGCTCATGCTGCACCAGCTGCAGACCGCGGGAGTGGTAGACCAGGGTGTAGCCGGCGATGCCGGTCTCCGAGTGGTAGGCCTTGGAGAAACCACCGTCTATCACTAGTAGCTTGCCGTTGGCTTTGATGGGATTCTCACCTTTCGTCGTCTTCACGGGGACGTGACCGCTGATGATGTGACGGTGCGGACCCTCTACACCGAACTCGTCGAGCATCATGTCACACATCGACTCACTGTCACGCAGCGCGTAGTAGGAACCCTTCTCCTCGGCATGCAGCGACTTGTCGGCGATGAAGTAACGCTCGAAGGTGGCCATCTTCGACTTGTCGAAGAGGGGAGAGTTCTTGCCACACCAAAGGTACCACATGTAGTCCAGCGCGTAGAGCTTCTCCTCGCTCGTCACGTCGTCGTTGTAGGCCAGTCGCACCAGGTTGTCCACCTTGTTCAGCAAGGCCTTTCCCTTGTAGAACTTGTTCTCCAGCTTCACCTCCTTCAGTGTGCCGTCCGGATTCAGAGGCACAGAAGCATGGTAGAGCAGGTTGCTGTTCGTCACCAGATACATGCCGCCATGAGTGTAGAGACACTGGATGTGCTTCTTCAACTTCTCGCTGAGGATGAACGAGCGATGAATCTTCTTCATCAAGTCAGCCTCCTCGTCCGTCAGCTTCGACGGGTTCTGCGGGTCGATGGTGGGGAACTTCGTGTCGCGCAAAGGATACTCCTTGCCATCGTAGCGGAAGACACCCTTCTCGTAGTCAATCATCTCCAGCACGCAACGGTCGTCCATCTCAAACTCCGGACGACGATGGATAATCTCCGCCTCCAGCTTAAACTGAATGACACTGATCGCCTTGTGCATCTGCGCAATCAACTTCCGCGTCCGCTCGTTGTGCGTCTTGTCGTTCGCGTCAATCTTCGGACAGAACAAGTCGCACGGGTCGTTGCTGTACGTATCCATGGCGAATGTAGCGAGCGGCAAGAGGTTGATGCCATAGCCATCCTCCAGCGTCGCCAGGTTGGCGTAGCGCATCGACAGACGCAACACGTTGGCAATGCAGCAATCGTTGCCGGCAGCCGCACCCATCCAGAGCACGTCGTGGTTGCCCCACTGAATGTCAAAGTTATGATAATTGCAAAGAATATCCATGATGAGGTGAGCCCCCGGACCACGGTCGAACACATCACCGATGATGTGCAGCGAGTCGATGACCAAGCGCTGAATCAAGTCGCACATCGCCGTGATAAACTCGTCGGCACGGTGCGTAGAGATAATCGTCTTGATAATCACGTTCACATAGTCGTGCTTGTTGGGCTCCACCGAACTCTCGTGCAGCAACTCCTGTATAATATAGGAGAACTCCTCGGGGAGCGCCTTGCGCACTTTAGAGCGCGTGTATTTGGAAGAGACACTGCGGCAAATCTTAATCAGATGATTCAGCGTAATGACGTACCAGTCCTCCAGATCCGGTTCCGACGACTTAATCAGCTCCAGCTTCTGCTTCGGATAGTAAATCAGCGTACAAAGATCCTTCTTGTCCGCCTCGCGCAGCGTATCGCCAAAAATCTCATTCACCTTACGCTTCACGTCGCCCGAAGCATTCTTCAGCACATGCTGAAACGCCTCATACTCCCCGTGCAAATCACTCAGAAAGTGCTCCGTTCCCTTCGGAAGGTTGAGAATAGCCTCCAGGTTGATGATTTCAGTGCTGGCAGCAGCAATGTTCGGAAAACGACCGCTCAGCAGTCGCAAATATTTCAGATGACGTTCGTCAGGCATATCTGTGCTCATGGTCTTATCAATTTTAGGTTACGAAATAAATCGGTCAATAGATATTGCAAAGATAGGACTTATATTTAAAAAATGAATTATTTAGTGAAAAATTTTTCACGTTAACTCTTTGAGCATGAATAGCATGAAAAAAGCACGCAAAGAAAGTGATGAAAAAAGATGCTGGAAAACTTGCAGGATTCAACAAAAGTCTCTATCTTTGCAACCGTAAAAATGATACGGCGCTTTCGTCTAGCGGCTAGGACACATGCCTCTCACGCATGGAACACGGGTTCGATTCCCGTAGGCGCTACTAAAGATGGAGATGTTCTCAACCGGATGTCTCTTTTTTTAAGCCTATCAAGATTACATTACTTGGCGCTTTCGTCTAGCGGCTAGGACACATGCCTCTCACGCATGGAACACGGGTTC
>CAZKNB010000235.1:0-2393 GCA_964554075.1 uncultured Bacteroides sp. | reverse complement strand
GCCTGAAGCTTGGTCCGAAGTCGCTGTTGCTCGACGGGGCGCTGAGCGACGCAGAGGCTGCGCGCAGTCCCTACGTCTTCAACTCGCTGCAGAGTGCCGTGGCGGCGCTGACCGACGGCAGCGAGGAGGAGCCGATGACTCTCTACATAGCTCCATACGTCTACTGGGTGGACGACCCCGACGACCCGGCGATACGCGTCGGCAAGGATGGACGGGAGCCCTTCGGCATGACAATACGCTGCCAGAATCTCCATCTCATCGGCCTGGACAGCGACGCTGAGAATGTGGTGCTCGCCTCCAACCGCGGACAGACGCAGGGGGCGGTGGGCAACTTCACCATGCTGGACTTCTGGGGCGACGGACTCACAGTCAGGAACCTTACGATGGGTAACTTCTGCAACGTCGACCTCGACTATAAACTCAATCCTGCGCTTAGCCGCAAGAAACGAATGGCTGCCATCACGCAGGCTCACGTGGCTTACTGCCACGGCGACAGGGTGGTGGCCGACAATGTGCGCTTCATAAGCCGCCTGAACATGAATCCGCTGAACGGCGCACGACGCATCCTCTTCAACAACTGCCACATGGAGAGCACCGACGATGCCTTGACGGGCACGGGCGTCTTCCTCAACTGCACCGCCGACTTCTACGGCACAAAGCCCTTCTGGCGAAGCGATATGGGCGGAGCTGTCTTTCTGAACAGTGACCTCTACGTGCGCCACTCTAACGCTGAACAATACTTCTGCAAGGCGGTTGGTCCGCTGAGCATCATTGACTGCCGCTTCCACTCGGAACATCCTGTCTACATCGGCTGGACCAGCACTCCGACCGACTGGCTGCGCTGCTACCAGAGCGGCGTGACGCTGAACGGCGAGCCATACTTGATTGGCAACCGCAAGGCGGAGAATACGGTGAGACTGGAGGAGAGGGAGGCGCTGAAGGCCTTCCGACTGATGGATGGCGACTCGGTGGTCTACAACGTCTACAACCTGCTGAAGGGTGACGACGGATGGGACCCGCTGGGCCAGCGTGAGCTGGTGGAGCGACTGTCGCGTGAGAACGGTGTGGACTACACCGCCATGGCTTCGTGTCTCTCGGTTGAGCCGCTTGAGGCCTCCATGCAGACCGGCGACGGCGGCGTGACGCTGAAGGCTGCGCTGAAGCGCCACAGCAACTATCCGCTGAACAATCGCACGGTGCGCTGGTGCGTGGCTGACGGTGGCGAGGAGTTCGTCCGCCTATCTGCCACAGAGGGCCTGGAGTGCCGTGTGGAGGCAATCAATCATAGCGACACTACGCGCACCGTGACGGTCATCGCCTATACCGACGACGGCATGGAGTGCGGCACGGAGCTGACCGTGGCGCCCGACTATGTCGATGCTCCACAGTTCACTACGCGCCCGAAGCTGAAGCTGGCGGCGGGCGAGGCTACGCTCGACTATGCCCTCGACCTAGGCGGACGTAGCGACGAATCACTGATCACGTGGTATCGCTGCACCGACTCGAAGGGCGGCAATGCCATTCCTGTGGCTGTCTCCCGCCTGAACACTCCTCACTACACATATTGCCTCACCCGTGCCGACGTGGGCTACTATCTGATGGCTACCATCCAGCCCAAGCATCTGCGCTGCCACGCAGGAGAGATGCAGACGCTGGTCACCAAGAGGGCTATACGCGCCAAGGATGTTGAGCAGAGCGGAGTGAAGGGGGAGAGCGGAAGCGTGGTAGTCGATACCGACTTCTTCGACTTCCCGACTGAGAATCAGCACAAGATTATACCGGGCTTCTGGACGGTGGAGGGCTATAAGCCGACCGACACTGCCGAGTTTGACTGGAGCGTGGATCCCGACCAGGAGTACTGGAGCTATGAGCGTGGCATCAACGGTGCAAGCTCTGCCATCGGTCTGCTGCAAGTTGGGAAGGGGGCAAGAATGCTCTACACCCCTGTTGACGGTGTCTATGGCGACGCGGAGATAACGTGGCGCCTGGATCCGGCAAAGACGGCGGGACAGGGCTTCGGCAGCGCCACGGGACAGTATCTCGACCTCTACATAAAGTTTGATACGCAAACTCTTACGGGCTACGCCCTGCGAATTGTCCGTACGGTGAAGTCGAGCCATGCGGTGGACTTCATGCTGGTGCGTTATGACAAGGGTGTGGTCACTCCAATCTCTGAGGCGGTCACTTCGTCGTGCTATCGCACCGGCTGTACCGTCAAGCTCAGTTGCCACGGCAACAGGCTGACGGCTCACGCTGAGACCACGACGCCGGTATCTCCGGCTGCCGAGGCTGGTGTGGTGCCTGTGGTGACGCTGTCGGCTGAGATAGAGCAGAATGCCTTCGGTGGCTTCGGATGCCAGCATACGGGGTCGTGGGGAGAGAGTGCAACGATG
>CAZKNB010000234.1:0-2406 GCA_964554075.1 uncultured Bacteroides sp. | reverse complement strand
TTGGCTCGGCACTGGTGCTGGCGGTGATTGCCGCCGTGGGCCATCGCATCAAGGACATAATGGTGATACTTATTCTCGGCATGATGTTCTCATCGGGCATCAGCGCCGTGGTTCAGATATTGCAGTACATGAGCAACGAGGAGTCGCTGAAGGCCTTCGTCGTATGGACTATGGGTTCACTCGGCGACGTGACCCGCAGTCAGCTGACCATCATGTTTGTGGCTGAGGCTGTGGGACTACTTCTCGCCGTCCTCACCATAAAGCCCCTTAACATGTTGCTTTTCGGCGAAGAGTACGCAGTGAGCATGGGACTCAACCTGCGCCGTTCGCGCGCCCTGCTCTTCTTCTCGACGACACTCCTGGCCGGCACGGTCACCGCCTTCTGCGGACCTATCGGGTTCATCGGACTCGCCATGCCCCACGTGGCTCGTCTCCTCTTCGCCAACAGCGACCACCGCATCCTGCTGCCGGGCACTCTGCTGACCGGAGCCGCCGTACTCTTGCTCTGCGACATCATTTCGAAGTCGCTCACGCTGCCCATTAACGCCATTACATCACTGCTAGGCATTCCAATCGTCGTTTGGATTGTGCTGCGCAACAAGTCGATTACCGTATGATAAAGTTAGAAGATATATCCATCAGCTACGTGGAGCACATCGTTCTCCGCAATGTCACCACGGAGTTCCGCCCCGGCCAGCTGACCGCACTCATCGGTCGCAACGGAAGCGGAAAGTCCACTCTGCTGCGCGCCATAGCCGGACTCAACCATAAGTACACAGGACGAATATTCATCGGCGACGAAGAGATTAGCCGGATGAAGGCACCCGAGATGGCGCGCCGCCTGGCCTTCGTCAACACCCAGCGTGCGCGGATAGCCAATCTGCGTTGCGAGGATGTGGTGGCCATCGGCCGTGCACCCTATACCAACTGGATTGGACGCATGCAGAGCGAGGACCGCGAGGTGGTGATGCGTTCGCTCGACTCGGTCGGCATGAGCAGCTACGCACAGCGAACCATGGACACCATGAGCGACGGCGAATGTCAGCGAATAATGATTGCGCGCGCCCTGGCACAGTCCACCCCCGTCATACTCCTCGACGAGCCTACCTCCTTCCTCGATATGCCCAACCGCTATGAGCTTGTCGACCTGCTTCGCCGCCTGGCTCACGAAGAGGGGAAGACGATACTCTTCTCGACCCACGAGCTCGACGTGGCCACTCAGATGTGCGACAATATAGCACTAATAGACAACCGCTCCCTACACAATCTCCCCGTTGGAGAGATGATAGAGAGCGGTCACATCCAGCGCCTGTTCCGACTGCCTGAAAGGGTAGTGGAGGCGCTTAAGCCAATATCTTAAAGCTGGCTTCTGCTGATGCCATTAGCCGGCTTCTGCTGATGCTGTAAAGGTCTTAGCCGGCATTATAAGCCAAGTTTCTTAGCCTCGTTCCAGAGAGCATCCATCTCGGCCAGAGTCATATCCTTCAGGTTGCGACCCTGTTTGATGGTGTGCTCCTCCAGGTAGTTGAAGCGGGCTATGAACTTACGGTTAGTGCGTTCCAGAGCGTTCTCGGGATTGATGCCGTAGAGGCGTCCGGCGTTGATCACGCTGAAGAGGAAATCGCCGAACTCCTGCTCAGCCTTGTCCTTATCCTCGTTGGCAATCTCCACCTGAAGCTCGTCGAACTCCTCCTTCACCTTGTCCCACACCTGCGACTTCTCCTCCCAGTCGAAGCCCACGTTGCGCGCCTTGTCCTGCACGCGGTAGGCCTTGATGAGGGCAGGCAGAGCCGACGGCACTCCGCTCAGCACCGATTTGTTGCCATCCTTCTCCTTCAGCTTCAGCTGCTCCCAGCTCTCGCAAACCTGTCCGGCAGTCTCCGCCACAGCATCGCCGAAGACGTGCGGATGGCGATAGATAAGTTTGTCGCAAAGGCGGTCGCACACATCCTTTATGTCGAACTCACCCTTCTCGTCGCCAATTTTGGCGTAGAAAGCCACGTGGAGCAGGACGTCGCCCAGCTCCTTGCAAATCTCCTTCTGATTCTCCTCGGCCAGGGCGTCACACAGTTCGTAGACCTCCTCAATCGTGTTCGGGCGCAGGCTGGAGTTAGTCTGTTTGCGGTCCCATGGACATTTCACGCGCAGCTCGTCGAGTATGTCGAGCAGTCGGCCCATGGCCTGCATCTGCTCCTCTCTTGTATGCTTCATATCTCTCTTTTTTATCTTAAATGTTCAAAATCAATTAATCTCAATGTGTATAAATGCTTACAAAGGTATGAAATCTTTGCCGCCAGCGAGCGGGTGTAACCATTTATTTATTAATTTTGCCGCGTATTATCTCACAACGATTTATTATAATTACGACATAGATATGGAATTAGCAAGCAAGTACAATCCTGCTGA
>CAZKNB010000233.1:0-2451 GCA_964554075.1 uncultured Bacteroides sp. | reverse complement strand
TCTGCGACTTTTAATCCTCTATTTTTTCTTCACTTTATTTGTGAGAAAGAAAGAAATTACCTTATTTTGCGTACAAATCATTAATAAATAAACGACATGAATTACACATCTGACAATAGCGAAAATCGCTGCGGACTGCGTCGACAGGATTTTCAAAAAGAGGTGCAAGGTAAGAAAACCGACCTGTTCATTCTGAAGAACGACAAGGGTATGGAGGTGGCTGCAACCAACTATGGATGCGCCCTGCTCGCTATCATGGTTCCCGACAAGAATGGTAAGTATGACAACGTCATCCTCGGTCACGACTCTATCGACAACGTGATCAACAGCCCGGAACCCTTCCTCAACACTACAATCGGACGTTACGGTAACAGAATCGCCAAGGGACGTTTTACCCTCTATGGCGAGGAGCACGAACTGACTATCAACAATGGTCCTAACTCGCTCCACGGCGGTCCTACAGGCTTCCACGCAAGGGTATGGAACGCTGAGCAGACCGACGAGTCGACCGTAGTATTCACCTACACCGCTGCCGACGGCGAAGAGGGCTTCCCCGGCAAGCTGGAAGTGGAAATGACCTACCATCTGGATGAGGAGAACGACCTCGTCATCGAATATAAGGCTACGACGGATAAGGCTACCGTGGTCAACCTGACCAACCATGGCTTCTTCAACCTCAACGGTATCAAGAACCCTACCCCATCGGTCGAGAGCAACATCGTGATGATCAACGCTGACTTCTTCATCCCTACCGACGATACCTCTATCCCTACTGGAGAGATTCTGAAGGTGGAGGGTACACCGATGGACTTCCGCACTCCGCACGTGGTGGGCGAACGTATCAACGATAAATATGAGCAGCTGGTGTTCGGCGCCGGATATGACCACTGCTACGTGCTCAACAAGGAGGAGGCAGGCTCTCTGGAGCTCGCTGCCACATGCACCGACAAGGAGAGCGGACGTACAATGGAGGTCTACACCACCGAGGCTGGCGTTCAGCTCTATACAGGCAACTGGCTCAACGGCTTCAAGGGTGCTCACGGAGCAACATTCCCGGCACGAAGCGGTATCTGCTTCGAGGCTCAGTGCTTCCCGGACACTCCGAACAAGCCATTCTTCCCATCTGCCGTGCTGCAACCCGACGATGAATATCAACAGATTACTCTCTATCGCTTCAAGGTGGAGGGACAAGAAAACGACTAATACCTAAAAAAATTCAAAATAAACCATGAATCAGCAAAAACAGAATGGTAACATAGTAGCTATCGTTACCATGTTCTTCATCTTCGCGATGATCTCATTCGTCACAAATCTTGCCGCTCCTATCGGCACCATTTGGGGCTACAAATTCGAGGGCAACAGTGTGCTCGGCATGATGGGTAACATGATGAACTTCCTGGCATACCTCTTTATGGGTATCCCGGCAGGTAACATGCTCGTTCGCAAGGGCTACAAGAAGACTGCCCTCATAGCTATGGCTGTCGGTGCCATCGGTCTCTTCGTACAGTATCTTTCAAGCGTGGTTGGTGGCGACACCAAGATGTTCTCGCTCAACATCACTCAGGAGTCTAACGGCATCGAGGTTGTTCGCGAGGTGGCAGTTTCGCTCAACTACTTTATCTACCTGCTTGGTGCATTCATCTGCGGTTTCTGCGTCTGCATGCTCAACACAGTGGTCAACCCAATGCTTAACCTGCTCGGCGGTGGCGGCAACAAGGGTAATCAGCTTATCCAGGCCGGCGGTGCCCTGAACTCTCTGTCAGGTACACTCACTCCGCTCTTCGTAGGCTCACTGATCGGTTCGCTGACATCAAGCACCACAATGGGCGACGTTGCTCCCCTGCTCTGGCTTGCCATCGGCATCTTCGTCATTGCATTCATAGTAATCTCATTCGTCACTATCCCTGAGCCTCACATGCACAAGGAGGGCGAGAAGGAGATTAAGTTCGAACATAGCCCTTGGAGCTTCCGCCACACTACTCTCGGCGTCATCGGCATATTTATATATGTAGGTATCGAGATTGGTATCCCGGGAACGCTCAACTTCTACCTTTCAAACTACGAGGTATCGGGTCTGCCCGCTGCTACGGCTTCTGCCATCGCAGGTGCCACGGTGGCTGTCTACTGGCTGCTGATGCTCGTGGGACGTACACTGAGTAGCGCCATCAGCGGCAAGGTTTCTACCCGCACACAGCTTATCGCCGTTTCATCGGTTGCCATCGTGCTGGTTCTCCTCGCCATCTTCAGCGACAGCTCAACACGTGTTTCAATGCCGGGTTACAGCGTAAGCGAAGGATTTACGGTGGCTGAGGTGCCTATCAATGCCCTCTACCTCGTGCTCTGCGGTCTCTGCACATCAATCATGTGGGGCGGTATCTTCAACCTCGCTGTAGAGGGTCTCGGCAAGTACACTGCTCAGGCTTCAGGTATCTTCATGATGATGGTTGTCGG
>CAZKNB010000232.1:0-2453 GCA_964554075.1 uncultured Bacteroides sp. | reverse complement strand
CCCCAAATTAAAATTTAATCATGCAAAAGAACTTAGTAATCGTAGAGTCCCCGGCAAAAGCTAAAACCATCGAGAAGTTTCTCGGTGGCGACTACAAAGTGCTGTCAAGCTATGGACACATACGTGACTTAAAGAAAAAATCGTTCAGCATCGACATAGACAAGGACTTCGCACCGACCTACGAAATCCCAGCCGACAAGAAGGAGGTGGTGAAGAAACTGAAGGATGAGGCAGCCAAGGCAGAGACAGTATGGCTGGCATCCGATGAGGACCGCGAGGGAGAGGCTATCTCATGGCACCTGTTTGAGGTGCTTGGTCTCGATCCGGCAAAGACTAAGCGTATCGTCTTCCACGAGATTACGAAGAACGCCATTCTTAAGGCCATCGAGAACCCGCGCGACATTAATATGGACCTGGTGAACGCCCAGCAGGCGCGCCGTGTGCTCGACCGTATCGTTGGCTTCGAGCTCTCACCGGTGCTCTGGAAGAAGGTTAAACCGGCTCTATCTGCAGGCCGCGTTCAGTCGGTCGCCGTACGTCTCATCGTGGAGCGTGAACGCGAAGTGACAAACTTCAAGTCGGAGGCAGCCTACAGGGTTACCGCCATCTTCGACGTGCCCGACCAGAACGGCAAGAAGGTGCAGCTGAAGGCCGACCTCGACCAGCGTCTGAAGACTAAGGAGGAGGCTGTGGCTTTCCTGGAGAGATGTAAGGATGCCACATTCACCATCGACAATATCGCTGTTCGTCCGGGCAAGAAGAGTCCGGCAGCGCCATTTACCACATCAACACTGCAACAGGAGGCTGCCCGCAAACTGGGATTCACCGTGTCGCAGACCATGGTTCTGGCTCAGCGACTCTACGAGGCAGGACTTATCACCTACATGCGTACCGACTCGGTGAACCTGTCGGAGTACGCCATCGCAGGCTGCCACCAGACTATCACTAACATGATGGGCGAGAAATATGCTCAGACACGCCACTTCACCACCCGCACCAAGGGTGCTCAGGAGGCGCACGAGGCTATCCGTCCTACATATATGGAGAATGAGACCGTAACTGCTCCCGCTCAGGAGAAACGTCTATACGACCTTATCTGGAAACGCACTCTCGCGTCACAGATGGCCGACGCTGAGCTCGAGAAGACCACCGTTAGCATCTCTGTCAGCAACAGCAGCGACACATTCACCGCTGTAGGCGAGGTTGTGAAGTTCGACGGTTTCCTCCGCATCTACCGCGAGTCGTATGACGACGACGCTGCAGAGCAGGACAGCGAGAGTCTGCTCCCGCCACTCTCACAGGGCGAGAAGCTGGACTGCCGCACCATCTCTGCCACCGAGCGTTTCACTCAGCGTCCGTCACGCTACACCGAGGCCAGCCTCGTCAAGAAGCTGGAGGAGCTGGGCATCGGACGTCCGTCAACCTACGCTCCAACTATTTCAACCATCCAGCAGCGCGAATATGTCGCCAAGGGCGACAAGCCGGGCGAGGAGCGCTCGTTCAACGTTCTTACTCTTAAGGGTGGAAAGCTGAAGGATGAGACTAAGACAGAGACAGTGGGCAACGAGAAATCGAAGCTCCTGCCAACAGATGTTGGTATCGTGGTCAATGACTTCCTGACCGAGTACTTCCCGAATATCCTGGACTACAACTTCACCGCTAACATCGAGAAGGAGTTCGATGAGATTGCCGACGGCGATAAGGAGTGGCACAACACTATGAAGGAGTTCTACAAGGGCTTCCATCCATCGGTAGAGTCCACACTTGCCATCAAGAGTGAGCACAAGGTCGGTGAGCGTATGCTGGGCGAGGAGCCGAAGACGGGTCAGCCGGTATCGGTGAAGATTGGTCGCTTCGGTCCGATGGTTCAGATTGGTCGCATCGACACCGAGGAGAAGCCGCGCTTCGCTCGTCTGCCGAAGGAGCTTTCTATGGAGAGCGTTACCCTGGAGCAGGCTCTGGACCTCTTCAAGCTGCCTCGCACGCTTGGCGAATATGAGGGCAAGGAGGTGAGTGTTTCGTCCGGCCGCTTCGGTCCGTACGTTAAGCACGACGGCAAGTTCTTCTCGCTGAAGGATGAGGATCCGCTGGAGATTACTCTCGACGAGGCCATCGCTACGATCAATGCTAAGCGTGAGGCTCAGGAGAAGAAGCTCATCAAGAGTTTCGACGAGGAGCCCGAGATGCAGATTCTGAATGGTCGCTATGGTCCATATATCAGCTACAACAAGAAGAATTATAAGATTCCTTCTGGCATCGAGCCTGCCGACCTCACTCTCCAGAGTTGCCTGGAGCTTATCAAGGTGCAGGATGAGAAGAGCGCCAGCGGCACGACAAAGAAGCGCCGCTATGCTGCGAAGAAGAAGGCATAAAGAGTATATATATGATATATGAAAGGAGGACATCGTTTGGTGTCCTCCTTTTTTTATATACCTATCCATACACCAAGACCC
>CAZKNB010000231.1:0-2453 GCA_964554075.1 uncultured Bacteroides sp. | reverse complement strand
ATATGTAGACGAGGAACGAGAGTTTCTTGTGAGTGTCCCACTCCGTTGCCACTATCCTGTTGCCGAAGCCGCTCTTGAGCTTGGCTGCCACAGGGCACTGGCGCTTGTGGATGACAATCTTGTCGTTGTCGTCGATGTAGCCAAGCACGTCGTCGCCGGGGATAGGGTGACAACAGTCCGCCACGATGTAGCGCTTCTCTATGGCATCCTCGGTGAGCATCATCACCTCCTTGGTGTTGATCTTCTCCGGCTGTGCCTCCTCTTCCTCCTTCTTCTCCTTCTGCGAGTTGCGGTTGCCGAAGGGGAATGTCAGGAGCTTCTTCCATCCGCTGCTCTGCTTGCCCTTCAGCTCGTTGCGGTCGACATCGCCCAGCTGCAGCTCGTGGTTGCCGAGGGCAATCATCAGCTCCTCCTCGTTGTGGTAGTTGTGGAGTCGGCAGAGCTTGTAGACGTTCTCGTGGTTCATCTCCACCTCCTCGCCCTTGAGGAACTCGGAGAGGAGTCGCTCGCCGTCGTGCATGTTGTTGCGGCGGTCCTTGCGCAGCACAGCCTGTATCTTGGTGCGCGCCTTGGCAGTGCTGACGAAGCTCTCCCACTCGGGCTGCACGCGCTGCGACTTGGAGGTGAGAATCTCCACCTGGTCGCCGCTCTGCAGCTTGTGGCTCAGCGGCACGAGCTTATGGTTCACCTTGGCGCCGATGCTGTGGCTGCCAATGTCGGTGTGGAGCGAGAAGGCGAAGTCGAGCGCCGTGGCGTTCTGTGGCAGCGTCTTCAGCTCACCCTTGGGTGTGAACACGAATATCTCGGATGCGAAAAGGTTCAGTTTGATGGTGTCGAGGAAGTCCATGGCGTCCGGCTGCGGGTCCTCAAGGATCTCCTTGATGGTCTTGAGCCACTTCTCCAGCTCACCCTCGTCCTCGCTTCCGCCGCCCTCCTTGTACTTCCAGTGGGCTGCGAATCCCTGCTCAGCGACGTCGTCCATGCGCTCGCTGCGAATCTGCACCTCAATCCACTGGCCATTGTTGGCCATGAGTGTGACGTGGAGTGCCTGGTAGCCATTGGCTTTGGGATGGTTCACCCAGTCGCGCAGGCGGTCGGGGTGAGGCTTGTATATCTTCAGGATGGAGACATAGATGTCGAAGCAGTCGTTGAGCTCCTCATCCATGTTCTTGGGTTCGAAAATGATGCGCACGGCGAGTATGTCGTATATCTCCTCGAAGGGGATATGCTTGGTCTGCATCTTGCACCATATGGAGTAGGCAGACTTGACGCGGGCAATGATGCGATACTTCATGTCCATCTCGTCGAGCTGTGTGCGGATAGGTGCGGTGAACTCCTGGAACACCTTGTCGCGCTCGGCGGCAGTGGCGCTGAGTTTCTTCTCTATCTCGGCGTACTCCTCGGGATGCTCATACTTGAAGCTGAGGTCCTCCAGCTCGGTCTTTATGCGGTAGAGTCCGAGTCGGTTGGCAAGCGGAGCGTAGATGTAGAGTGTCTCGCCGGCAATCTTATACTGTTTGTTGGGGAGCATGGAGCCGAGGGTGCGCATGTTGTGCAGTCGGTCGGCAATCTTGATGAGGATGACGCGGATGTCGTCGGACATGGTGAGGAGCAGCTTCTTGAAGTTCTCCGCCTGTGCCGAAGCGCGGTCGCCGAAGATGCCGCCGGCAATCTTGGTCAGTCCGTCCACGATGGTGGCTATCTTGTGGCCAAAGATGTTCTCAATGTCCTCCACGGTGTAGTCGGTGTCCTCCACAACGTCGTGGAGCAACGCCGCACAGATGGACGTAGAGCCGAGTCCAATCTCGTTGCACACAATCTTGGCAACGGCAATCGGGTGCATGATGTATGGTTCTCCCGAACGTCGTTTGATGCCTTTATGTGCCTGATTGGCAAAGTTGAAGGCTTTAGTGATGATCTCCACTCTCTTGCGGTGTTTGGTGGCAAGGTAGTCGTTGAGCAGCTCCTGAAAAGCCGCCTTAATCATCTGTTCTTCCTGAATCTCCTGTTGGGTCATCCTCTCGTCCATATTCTGACTTTTTTATAAACTCTCACAAATGTAAGCGTTTTTCTTTTTAATCGCCAAAATTTAGTTAGATATTTTCAAACGTTTACCGGCGGAGATACTTGTGCCGCGCAAACCGTTCCAGCGCTGGAGGTTCTTCACACTGACATGATAGCGGGCGGCGATGCGTCCTAATGTCTCGCCCTTCTTCACCGTGTGATACCTTGCACGGCCACTGCCGGAGGTTCCCTTTGACTTCGACGAGCCGGCACTGACAGCCACAACCGAGCGGTTCTTCATCAGCTCATCGGCACGATAGGCATATATGCTGTCCTCGTTGTCGATGAAGGCGCTCACCTGCTCCAGCGGCAGACGCAGCGTGCAGGGCTTGGAGTTGCCCGGCAGGATGTCGTGCTTATACTGCGGATTGAGGCTGCGGAGCTGCTCC
>CAZKNB010000230.1:0-2461 GCA_964554075.1 uncultured Bacteroides sp. | reverse complement strand
CCTGTAACAAAACTGATAATAACATAATTTTTAGTTTTAATTAGTGAGTTAATTTTATTCTTTATTTCTTTTTTCTCTCTCTGTTATTCATGTTCCCCACCCTCCTGGGCCAGACCGATAAACACGGCCGACAGCATGGTGAAGACATAAGCCTGGATGAAAGCCACCAGCACCTCCAGCGTGTTCATGAAGAGGTTGAACAGCACCGAAGCGATGGTGAAGCTCGTCGAGAACACCGGACCCATGCTTGCACCGATAAATATCAGGCAAGTGAGCACCAGCATAGCCATGTGGCCCGACAGCATGTTCGCGAAGAGACGAATCATCAGGGCAAACGGCTTAGTGAAGATTCCTATGAACTCTATGAAGGGCATCATAGGTACAGGCGCCTTGAGCCACCAGGGCACATCGGGCCAGAAGATATCCTTCCAGTAGTGCTTCGTGCCAAACACGTTGACAGCGATAAACGTACACACAGCCAGAACCATCGTGATGGCCAGGTTGCCCGTCACGTTCGCTCCTGCCGGGAAACACGGGATGAGTCCCATCAGGTTGTTGAGCAGGATGAAGGAGAAGGCTGTCTGCAGGTATGGCGAGAACTTCTTGTAGTTCGGGCCGATACACGGCTTGATGACGTCGTCCTCAATCATCATGATCATCATCTCCATCGCACCGACAAAGCCGCCGGGAGCAGGAGAGTCGGCACTCTTGCCACGATAGTGGCGTGCCACGCTGAGCACTATGACTACGAGCAGCAAGCTGTTGATCATCAGCGCCAGAGTGGTCTTGGTGATTGAGATGTCCAGCGGACGTACCTCCTCGCCTGCAGCGTTGTGCTCCACCAGTTTACCCTCGTAGGGGCTGCCCTCGGGAGCAATGCTGAAGCCCTCGTAGCTGCCCTCGTTCTCCTCGAGGCGCGACGACATGAAGGCGTGCCAGCCCGTCTGGCTGCTATGCAGGATCACCGGCAGGTAGACCACGATGGGCGTCTCACCGATATTGGTGATATGCCATTCGTAGGCATCGCCCAGGTGCCCGAATATAATCTCCTTCACGTCCACCGTATTCTCCTTCACCTCCTGCGGTGTTGGTGCGTCGGGCGGAAGAGTCTCATCGACCACCTCACCCTGTGCAGCCGCCGGAGCCGAGAGAGCAAACAGTGCCACAGTCAGCAAACGTCCTATTCTTTTATACAAATGTTCCATCATTCTTTCTTTCGAAATTGCCTGTTCTCTTATTGTTTCTTACCTTGGAATGTCACCAGCTGCGATGTCTCGAGCGTCAGGAAGAAGACGTAGTTGACAAGGAAAGCTATGACAAACTCTTTCAGTCCGTCCGATGCCGCCAGGCAATAAATCAGCAGCCCGATGACCGAAAGAAAGAGCTTCAGCATCTTCACGACCAGATACACCATAACGAGATTGGCCGAACCCTGCATCTCGAAGAATCGCGTCGCTCTGTACGCCATCAGCGAGAGCACGTAGAGAAATATCGGAATGGCCGGATAGACAGTCAGATAGTGGGCTGGAGTAATCAGCGCATACGCAGCCGAAGTCACCAGTGTCCACACCGCCATTTGCAGTGTCAGGCGGACCACGTAGCGGCCATCGCCCCTCTTCTCATTCTCAACATTCTCCATAGCGTTCATTATATTTCAGGTTCTCTCTTGTTACGTGTATATATCTATGTATTTGGTCACGAGATGCACACCGAAACGGTGTTGTCGCTCATCTCGATAAAGCCATTGTTAATGTTAATGCTTTGTTCGCCACCGTCGGAGGTCACGTAGGTGATTCGTCCGGCAACCAGCGACGAGACAATCGGCGCATGGTGAGGCAGGATGGTGAAGGCACCACTGGCGCCCGGCAGATTCACGCTCTCTACCCCGCCGTCATACTCAATCTTCTCCGGAGAGATGATGCAAAGACGCAGAACATCAGCCATGACTATTGATTTTTACTTTGCTCCAACAAACGGTTACCCTTCTCGATGGCATCCTCAATGGTACCGACGTTCAGGAAGGCCTGCTCGGGCAGGTTGTCCACCTCGCCGTCCATGATCATGCGGAAGCCGCGGATAGTGTCCTCGATTGACACCATGACGCCCGGGACACCCGTAAACTGCTCTGCAACCGAGAATGGCTGAGAGAGGAAGCGCTGCACCTTACGTGCACGGTTCACCAGCAGACGGTCCTCGTCGGACAGCTCATCCATACCGAGGATGGAGATGATGTCCTGAAGCTCCTTGTTGCGCTGCAGGATTTGCTTAACGCGCTCGGCAGTCTCGTAGTGCTCCTGACCAACGATGTGCGGGTCGAGGATACGCGAAGTAGATGCCAGCGGGTCGACAGCCGGATAGATACCGAGCTCGGTGATCTTACGGTCGAGCACCGTGGTAGCATCAAGGTGAGTAAACGTAGTGGCAGGTGCAGGGTCGGTCAAGTCGTCGGCAGGCACGTAGA
>CAZKNB010000229.1:0-2504 GCA_964554075.1 uncultured Bacteroides sp. | reverse complement strand
GCCTGCTTCTTGCGCTCCATCTCGATGACGGCAGCAGGAGCATTGTTGACGAACTTCTCGTTGCTGAGTTTCTTGAGCACGCCCTGGAGGAATCCCTCCTTGTGCTTCAGCTCTGCCTCCATGCGGGCAATCTCAGCCTCAACGTCGATCATGTTGCCGAGTGGAACGGCGAACTCTGCTGTACCTACCATGAATGATGCGGCACCGTCGGCCTTAGTCGCTACGCTCTCGATAGCAGAGAGGTTACACATCTTTGTGATGACCTTAGCGAAGCGCTCTGCAGGATTCTCGCCCACAACCTGAAGCTGCAGCGGCTCCTTCTGTGCGATGTTCTTCTGAAGGCGGATTGTACGGATGTTACTGATCACCTCCTTGGCGATGTCGAAGTCGGCAATGATGTCTGTGTCTACAGCGCCACCGAACTTCATCGGAGACACCATCAGGCTCTCGCCCTCCTTGCGCTCGCAAATCTGCTGCCAGAGCTCCTCGGTGATGAACGGCATGAACGGGTGGAGCAGGTGGAGCAAGTTGTCGAAGAACTTGATTGTTGCTTCGTAGACTGCACGGTTGATGCCCTGTCCGTAGGCCGGCTTAATCATCTCGAGATACCAAGATGAGAACTCGTCCCAGAAGAGCTTGTAGACTGCCATCAGCGCCTCGCTCAGACGATACTTGCTGAAGAGGTCGGCCATCTCGGCAGCCACCTCGTTCTGCTTAGCGGCAAACCAGCGGATGGCAAGCTCTGAAGACTCCGGCATAGCGGCGTTGTCGTCGACTGTCCAACCCTTAACCAGGCGGAATGCATTCCATATCTTGTTGCAGAAGTTACGTCCCTGCTCACAGAGTGACTCGTCGAAGAGGATGTCGTTTCCGGCAGGAGCCGAAAGCATCATACCCATACGCACACCGTCGGCGCCGAACTGGTCGATGAGTGCCAATGGGTCGGGCGAGTTGCCGAGCGACTTAGACATCTTGCGGCCGAGCTTATCGCGGACGATACCTGTGAAGTAGACATTCTTGAACGGCATCTTACCCTTGTACTCGTAGCCCGCCATAATCATACGTGCCACCCAGAAGAAGATGATGTCCGGACCGGTCACAAGGTCGTTTGTAGGATAGTAGTACTTAATCTCCTCGTTGTCCGGATCGAGAATACCGTTGAAGAGCGAGATAGGCCACAACCATGATGAGAACCATGTGTCGAGGCAATCCTCGTCCTGACGAAGGTCGGCAACAGTCAGGTTGTTGTTGCCACTCTTAGCCTTAGCCAACTCGAGAGCCTGCTCGGCTGTCTCGGCTACCACGAATCCGCCCTCCGGAAGGAAGTATGCAGGAATGCGGTGACCCCACCAGAGCTGACGGCTGATACACCAGTCCTTGATGTTCTCCATCCAGTGGCGATATGTATTCTTATATTTTGCAGGATAGAACTTGATGTCGTCGTTCATCACGGGGTCGAGACCAATCTTTGCGAGGTGCTCCATCTTGAGGAACCACTGCATAGAGAGCTTCGGCTCGATGACCACGTTTGTACGCTCTGAGTAGCCCACCTTGTTGGTGTAGGCCTCAACCTTCTCGAGCAGACCTGCTGCCTCGAGGTCCTTCTCAATCTGCTTGCGCACATCGAAGCGGTCCATGCCGACATACATTCCGGCAACATCGCTGATTGTTCCGTTGTCGTTGAAGATGTCGATTGTCGGGAGGTTGTACTTCTCGCCGAGCATGTAGTCGTTTACGTCGTGAGCCGGAGTTACCTTCAGACAGCCTGTACCGAACTCGATGTCGACATAATCATCCTCGATGACAGGGATTGAACGGCCAACGAGAGGCACGATGACGCGTTTGCCCTTCAGGTGCTGGTTCTTCGGGTCGTTAGGGTTGATACACATTGCAGTATCGCCCATGATTGTCTCGGGACGAGTGGTCGCTACGACAGCGTAGCCATCCTCACCCTCAATCTTGTAGCGAAGGTAGAAGAGTTTTCCGTGCTCCTCCTTATAGATAACCTCCTCGTCGGAGAGTGCAGTCAGCGCTTTCGGGTCCCAGTTGACCATGCGGACGCCACGATAGATGAGGCCCTTGTTGTAGAGGTCAACGAACACCTTCAACACACTCTTGCTGCGCAGGTCGTCCATAGTGAAGGCTGTGCGGTCCCAGTCGCAAGATGCGCCGAGGCGACGGAGCTGCTTGAGGATGATGCCTCCGTGCTCCTCTGTCCAGGCCCAAGCGTGCTTGAGAAACTCCTCACGTGTGAGGTCGGTCTTCTTGATGCCCTCGGCAGCGAGGCGGTTCACAACCTTAGCCTCGGTAGCGATAGATGCGTGGTCGGTACCCGGCACCCAGCAGGCATTCTTGCCCTCCATGCGGGCACGACGAACCAGGATATCCTGTATGGTATTGTTCAGCATGTGTCCCATGTGGAGCACACCGGTGACGTTTGGCGGCGGAATAACCACTGTGTATGGCTCACGGCCATCGGGTTTAGAACTGAATAATTTGTGGTC
>CAZKNB010000228.1:0-2520 GCA_964554075.1 uncultured Bacteroides sp. | reverse complement strand
TACCGGAGATTACAATCTGACCCGGGCAGTTGAAGTTGGCAGGAACGCAAACCTCGCCTGGGAGTGAAGCCTGAACCTCAGCGCAAACCTCCTCAACCTTCTCGTCGGGAAGAGCGATGATGGCAGCCATTGTTGAGGGCTTAGCCTCGCAAGCCTTCTGCATGGCCATCGCACGAGCGTAGACCAGCTTCAAGCCATCCTCGAAGCTCAGTGCACCGGCAGCAACCAGCGCTGAGAACTCACCGAGAGAGTGACCTGCTGTCATCTCTGGCTTGAACTCCTCGCCCATGCAGAGGGCAGAGATTACTGAGTGGAGGAACACTGCAGGCTGAGTAACCTTAGTCTGACGAAGCTCCTCGTCGGTTCCGTTGAACATAATATCTGTGATGCGGTATCCGAGAATCTCGTTAGCCTTCTCGAACAGCTCTTTTGCCAATGGTGAGTTTTCGTACAGGTCCTTGCCCATTCCTACGAACTGAGCGCCCTGACCTGGAAATACAAATGCTTTCATCTTAAATCGTTTTATATTCTGTTTTTCTTTTGCGCCGCAAATATAGTGATTACTTTTTGAATATCACGCAATCAGCTATCGAAAAGCGGCACAGAGATGTTATTCCAATTTTCCCATCTTGTAGATGCCCTTGCGGACCACCTTACCATTCTTGTCGGTCTCGACGAAGGGACCATTCTTCTGTCCCTGCTTGAAGAAGCCTTCGAAGCGGGTTCCGTCCTTGTCCTCCTGAACGCCTTTACCATCCTCCAGGCCATTGACGAAGCTACCCTTATACTTCACGCCTGTGGTGAGTGTCAGCATTCCCTCGCCGTTCGGCATATTCTTCTTCCACTCGCCCTCATAGACGTCGCCGTTGCTCCAGGTGTACTTTCCTGTGCCCGAGCGCTCATTGTTGACCCAGTCGCCGTCGTAGACAGCACCGTTGGCCCAGGTGAATGTGCCTCGTCCGTCCTGCATTCCATCCTTGAAGTTGCCCACGTACTTGTCGCCGTTGGCGTGGATGTAGATGCCCTTTCCGGTGCGTTTGCCCTCCACGTATGAGCCCTCGTAGCGGTCGTTCTCGAAGAAGAAGATGCCCTGTCCGTGCTGGAGGTCATCCTTCCAGTCGCCGACATACTTCTCGCCGTCGGAATATACGAATGTTCCCTTACCCTCACGGACGTCGTTGACCCAGTCGCCATCATACTTGCAGCCGTTGTTCCAGACCAGCACACCCTTGCCATCCTTCTTGTCGTTGGCCCAGTTGCCGGTATATGTAGAGCCATCCTTCCAGCGATATTCGCCCTCGCCGTGGCGTTTGTCGTTGACCCATTCGCCGGTGTAGACGTCGCCGTTGTGATAGTACATGGTTCCGTGGCCGTGCTGATAGTCCTGATACCACATTCCGTCGTAGCGGTTATTGTTCATGAAGTAGTAGATGCCCTTGCCATGCTGCTGGTCCTGATACCAGTCGCCCTCATACTTCTCACCGTCGGTGAAGGTATAGACGCCGTATCCCTCGCGCTTACCCTTGACATATTCGCCCTCGTAGGTATCGCCGTTGACAAAGACTGTACGTCCCTTGCCATGCGGCTTCTTGGCGCGCATCTCTCCTGTGTAGACAGAGCCATCCTTGAAGGTATATTGTCCGATGACAATCTCGGAGCTCTTGTTCTTAGTGAAGAATTTATTTAAGAATTCGTTTTTCTGCGCATGCGCCCCGTCGCTGAGGAGCACTGCAGACGAAAATATGATTGTATAAACTAATTTCATTCTCATGGTCGGCTGTGTAGTGTATATGTTTCCTTAAACACAAAAATATCTGTTAGCACAAAGATACACTTTTAATATTTAAGGTGATAATATCTTCCTCACTTTTAGTATTAGTTTACACTAGAGGGCGAAACGGCAGCTGCAGAGATGATAAAAAAGAAACCCCGGAAGCGCTTTCTTGGGGCGCCCCCGGGGTTATTTTCAATGTATGTAACGAAGTAATCTCTCTCTTACTTAGTAACTCTCTCGAGCCACTTCAGCATGCCGAACATGGCACCCATAGAGATGACACATACGACGAAGAAGACAGCCCAAGCCATCCAGATCGGACACTTGTTGTAGATGAGCGGACCAATCCAGAGGAGGAGGTTACCTACGGCTGTAGCACCGAGCCACAAGCCCTGGCAGAGTCCCTGAAGATGCTTAGGAGCTACCTTAGACACGAATGAGAGTCCGAGCGGAGAGATGAAGAGCTCTGCCACTGTCATGAAGAAGTAGTAGAGAATCAGCACTGCCGGACCTGCCATCATACCCTCTTTGGCTGATACTGCCATGTCGCGGAACTCTGTTCCTGAAGGATAGCCCTGAACGAGTGAATAGATTGTCATGAAGAGGTAAGCCACACCGGCCAGACCCATACCGATGGCAATCTTCTTTGGTGTTGAAATCTCCTGACCACGCTTTGAGAGGCTGGTGAAGAGCATCATCACGAACGGAGTGAGCACAATCACGAAGAATGGGTTCACTGCCTGCCA
>CAZKNB010000227.1:0-2522 GCA_964554075.1 uncultured Bacteroides sp. | reverse complement strand
TTTAATCGTCAGCATGGGATTGATGCGTTCTTTGACATTATGAGTCAAAGGTCTCTATTCGTATGGGAATAGCAGGCCCTTTTTTGTATTGCTTCTGCCGCAGCGGAAGCATTCTTTGTATCTACTCTTTTATTTATTCACTCAAACGTAAATATTGTGTATTATGAAAAGATATCATGAACTTGCTGTCTGCATGACCAAGAGCGTAGCAGACGGCTCACCCGAGTTTTTCACCATTTCACTTGACTTCCGACTCCAGTTCTTCGTTCGTCAGAGCGACCTGAAGGAGGTCTCCATCCGTGTCTTCGACAGCAACCTGCACTCCATTGGGTGCGACACCCGCCAGCTCATCCCGACCAGCACCTACCGCGACATTGGTCTCTCGGTGGGGATTGATGAGAAGCCGGAGAGTTTGCCTCTCACCATATTTATATATATCAACGGACAGCCCCGCTGGACCACTGACCTTAGTGTCGCCAAGAGGTACGGCGTGGAGACCAGCAACACGCTTCGCCCCATAGAGCCCGAGAGCGAGGAGATGTTTCTGGCGCTGAACGCCTACAGCTCATGCTGGTGGAGCGGCCTGAACAACGTCATCTTCAGGAGAGACGTGATGCAATCCATGCTCTCACGCATCCACCATTTCGTCACGATGCTCGAAAGCCGGGCGTGGGAGAGGCTGCCGAACATCCGCATCGTCACCAGCCCTAATCTGGGTTCGCGACTGGCGTTCGACGTGTTTGCCGCCATCGCCACACGCAACCGCAAGGAGTCGTCGCTCAGCATCTCGATTGACGAGATTGCGCTGAGCAACAGCCACGACCTCTATTCGCTCCACGGCAAGCTCCGCTTCACGAAAGTCGTCATTGTTGAACTCCGCTTCCGCCACCGCTACAGTAAGGTGCAGATGGAGCAGATAAAGACATTCTTCACCGACATCCGCAACGGCGAGTTCAGCCGTACGACATTCATCTTCCATGGCTCCGACCTCACTGTCAGCAAGCTGGAGAAGAGTTGTCCCGCCTTCGCCTGCGTCACTCAGGAGATTGGAATGTTCGACATCTCGTATGTCCATCTGGAGCTGACTTACGACGAAGCGCGCTTCTGGGACAACGAACTCAATCTTGAGAGAGAGGAGGAGAAGATGCTGCAGGCTGCCGAGAGTAATCCCGAGCCGGAGGAGGAGAGTCAGAGCACGGAAAGCCCGGCGAAAGAGGAGGAAGCAGGCGAAGCATGCGACGCCGAGCAGCAACTGAACGATATGATTGGGCTGGAGCGCGTGAAGCGTGAGGTGAACGACGTGCGCAACATGGCGCTCTTCAACATGCGCCGCGCCACACTCAACATTGGCGATGCCACCGACAACCGCCACCACATGCTCTTCCTCGGCAATCCCGGCACGGGAAAGACAACCGTGGCAAAGCTGATTGGCAGGATGTACCACAGCATGGGAATACTCTCCGACGGTCATACCCACGAGGTGAACCGCAGCATGCTGGTCGGCGAGTATATCGGTCAGACAGAGCAACGAACCAAGGAGGCCATCGAGAAGGCGCGCGGCGGAGTCCTGTTTATCGATGAGGCCTACTCCCTCTTCGACGACAGCCGCACGCAGACCAACGACTTCGGCAAGCAGGTGCTTACCACTCTTCTTCCCGTACTGGCGGAGCCGAACCCGGACATGATTGTCATCATGGCTGGCTATGAGGATAAGATTGACTATATGCTCAAGAGCAATCAGGGACTGCGTGAGCGCTTCCCGGTGAGCATCCACTTTGATGACTACAGCGCCGACGAGCTCTGGGAGATTGCCCACTACATCTGTGCCCACCACAGCTTCTATCTCACTCCCGAGGCCGACGAGCGCCTGCGTCGCTACATAGAGAATGAGACCCGCACGCGAAGCGCCTCCTTCAGCAACGCCCGCTGGGTGAGCAATCTGATGTTCCAGGGAGTAGTAAAGCAGATGGCTGCGCGGGTGAATGCCACCACCGACACCTCCGACCTGCGCCGCCTCTACACCACCATAGAGGAATCGGATGTCGCAGCCGCCGAGAGCGAGGTGCGCAGCTATGCTCCGACGATCATGGAGCGCAGTCGCATCGGATTCAGATAAACCGTGCGGAGCGCGCGATAAAAGAGTCCATCATAAAAATGGACTGCGATAAGAAAAAGACAGAGGGACTGCCAGTCGCTGGATTTAGCGATGGCAGTCCCTCATGCCTATTATGATAAAAAGATAATGTGTGTTTCTTTTATATCATCTCTGCGGCGACCGTCGGTTAGACAGTCTCGAGAGCCTGAGCAAGGTCGTCGATCAAGTCGTCGATGTGCTCTGTACCGATTGACAGACGAACTGTTCCCGGGTGGATATCCTGGTCCTCAAGCTCCTCAGGACTAAGCTGAGAGTGAGTTGTTGTTGCCGGGTGGATGACGAGCGACTTAACGTCGGCTACGTTAGCCAGCAATGAGAATATCTTCAGGTTGTCGATGAAGCGGTGAGCCTCCTCCTGGCCTCCCTT
>CAZKNB010000226.1:0-2522 GCA_964554075.1 uncultured Bacteroides sp. | reverse complement strand
ATCTTCTCCCCCGCCCCTACTTCACCGGCACCACAAAGATGAAGCGGGCACCATCTATGTAGGTGGTGTCAAGGCGGACGGAGCCTCCCATGCGGTCGGCTATGGCACGACATATCGCCAGACCAAGGCCGAAACCGGTCTCGAAATTGTTCAGCTTCTCGAAACGCTCGAAGATCTTCTCCACATTCTCGGGAGAGACACCACAGCCTGTGTCGGTCACGCTGAAGGTGGCCATGCCCTGCTTCTTCTTCAGTGAGCAGGAGAGCTCGATGTATCCCTCTTTGGTGTGCTTCTCGGCATTGGTCAGGAAGTTGATCAGAACCTGCTTCACACGGTTGGCATCGGTGAAGATGGTGACGTCGTCGGCAACATCGCTCTTGAAGCGCAGATCTACGCCCTCGGGCTTGCGATACATCACCGTCGCAATCGCCTCACGGCACATCTCGTTGCAGTGCACCGTGTCCTTCGAAATGATATACTTTCCGCTCTGAAGCTCGGCAAGTCCCAGGAGGTCGTTGACCAGCGTGGTCAGCAACTCGGAGTTCGTCTGGATGAGGTGACCATACTCCTCCGCCTCTTCGGGCGTAACCTCCATGCCGGGAGTGGTCAGGATCTGAGCGAAACCGACGATGGAGTTGAGCGGTGTGCGAATCTCGTGACTCATGTTCTGGATGAAGGCCGTCTTCATCATGTTGGCAGAGTTGGCCTGGTCGCGCGCCACGGTCAGCTCACCGTTCTTCCTGTTGAGCTCACCAAGCATATATCTGTGGCGGATAAGGGCAATCAGCAGACCGGTAAGGATTACGAAGGACATGACAGCACCGAAGACAGTCATGCGGCGCTCGTACATCGACTCGTTGGCCTGACGCTCCATGGCGATGCGCTGACGGTCGTTCTCGGAGTCGAGGAGCAGTTTGTCGCTCTTCAGACGATTGAACTCCAGCTCCTGATTGGCCAGTTTGAGATGCTCGTTGAGCGTGCGCTGCTGCTCCATCTCCACCTGTTGCTGCGCCTGAGTGAGTTGAAGCTCTATGGCCTTGCGCTCCTTGCGTTGCAGCTCGGCAGCAAGCAGCTGATTGCCAATCTGGGTGTTCATCTGCGCGATGTCCGACGCCTGCACGGCATTAATGATTGAATCGTAGATGTTACGACCCTTCTTGTAGTATTCGAGAGCGGCTGTACAGTTGCCGAAGTGCTCCATGATGCGTGAACGCCACATGTAGCGCGACTCGCGGCGTTGCAGTCTGTCGGCGTAGGCCATAGCTCCTTCGGAATCACCGTTGATGATTCGTTCACAAAGATGCATCGTGACGACTCGCATATCCGTCGGGTCGATGTGCGTCTCCTTCTCCATCTTCACCGCCTCGGGATAGAGCTTCATAAAGGCCTCGTAGTCATTCATATTATAATAGATGTGACACTTCTGCATCAGCAGTTTAGTCTTGGCCAGGCGCGTGTGGGCTGTCTCCATGCCACGGCGGTTATACTCCAGTGCCTCCGCAAAGCGGTCCTTGTAGCGGGCGTAGTCGGTCAGTTCGATGTAGAGCTGCGTCGGGTCCTGTTCAGGCACATACGCCAGCTGATAATCCAGAGCCTCGCGCCAGTATTGGTCGGCAAGGTCCTGATTGCCTCGCGCCGTCTGAATGCGCGCCATATTCTTTATGCACGAGAGGATGCCGTAGTGCTCCTGCTTCTCGAAAGCCTCGTTGTGCATCTTGACATTCTCCCTCATGGCAGCGAGGGTCTCGCCGTCGTTCAGCTTGCGGGTGATATAGATGTTTGAGGCGTGGTAGTAGTACTGCGGATAGCCGTTGCGTCGCGACACCTGTTTCAGGTTCTCGACCGACTGTTCGAACTCGGGCATCTCGCAGGTATAGTAGTAGTGTTGCAGGGGAATGGTATAGGCGATGCACTCCGCCTTCTTGTCGCCCTTGGCTATGGAGCGGGCAATCATGGTGTCGGCGATGGCGAGAGAGACGGTGTTGTTCTTCTCCTTGAAACCACGTTGATAGAGGTTATAGAGTTCGTCGTCAATCTTATAGATGTTGTTCTGGGCATGGATAGTCGGCGGGCAAAGGAGCGCTACAAGCGTCATAAGCCAGCAACTGACGTTCAGCAGCTGACGGCGCACAGGCAAATGCCACCACAGGCGGTCAATATGTTTTACAATGATTTGCTTCATCTATCTTGCAAAGAGTGCTTTGTTTGTATTCCTTTCCTCTCTGCAAAGATATATAAAAATTCAAACAAATTTTACAAATCGCCCAACAAACTTATTTTTTCCACCGGAATCCAGGCGCCTCTGTCCATCGGCAACATCGCATTAATCAGCGATACGTGGGTGAAGCTGCCGATGTCCTCCACACGGACCGGAGCCTCAACGATGGCGCCGCTGCGGAGCAGCATTGCCCGCATGGTGCCAGGCAGCAGATATGTGTCGGGGGTGACGAAACGCTTTCCGTCGGTAAACACCACATTCGAGAAGGATGTGTCCGTCACGAAGCCATCCTTCACAATCAGTA
>CAZKNB010000225.1:0-2526 GCA_964554075.1 uncultured Bacteroides sp. | reverse complement strand
GTGGAGATCATCAGCGAGGATATCCCGGGATGGCTCGTGGCCAACGAGGGCAACCTCACCGTGGCTCTCGACGTCACAGTGACCGAGGAGCTTCGCCGCGAGGGTATCGCACGTGAGCTTGTCAACCGCATCCAGAACATCCGTAAGTCAAGCGGATTCGAGATTACCGACAAGATCCAGGTGACACTCTCAAAGAACGCCAACACCGACGAGGCAGTGCAGCAGTACAACGAGTACATCTGTAACCAGGTACTCGCAACTTCGCTCCAGCTGGCCGACACGGTGGAGGATGGTACCGAACTCAACTTCGACGACTTCAACCTTTACGTAAAGGTAGTGAAGTAGGGGCATTCCGCAAGGGAAGCCCCCTCAGCGAGGCGAGGAAATACGACAAGAGAAAAAAACAACATATTTTTTAGTTAACCAGAAAAACAGAATTGAATTATGGCAGAAAAGACCAGATATTCAGACGCAGAGCTCGAGGAGTTCCGCGCCATTATCAATGAGAAATTGCAACTTGCACAACGCGACTACGACCAGTTGAAGATGAGTCTCATGGGACTCGACGGAAACGACACAGACGATACATCGCCTACATACAAAGTGTTGGAAGAGGGTGCAAACACATTGTCAAAAGAGGAAACGACACGCCTTGCGCAGCGTCAGCTGAAGTTCATTCAGGGACTGCAGGCTGCCTTGGTGAGAATTGAGAACAAGACTTACGGCATCTGCCGTGAGACGGGTAAGCTCATTCCGGCTGAACGCCTGAGAGCCGTGCCCCACGCTACACTTAGCATTGAGGCTAAGAATAGCGGAAAAAGATAGGAGAATTAATTAGAATTGATGAAAAAGTTACTGACTAAAGGGAGAATAGCGGCTCTGATCATCGTTGCCGTAGTGCTGATTGACCAGATTATCAAGGTGGCAGTGAAGACCCACATGTACCTTCACGAGAGCATTCGAGTGACGGACTGGTGTTACATCTACTTCACCGAGAACAACGGCATGGCGTTCGGCATGGAGCTGATTGGCAAGCTCTTCCTTACAACGTTCAGAATAGTGGCTGTGGCACTTATCGGCTACTATCTCGTGAAGGCTGTGCGCCGTGGTCAGGCAACGGGATTTATTGCTTGCGTGGCTCTCGTCCTTGGCGGAGCCATAGGCAACATCCTCGACTGCGTCTTCTACGGACAGATCTTCAGCGAGAGCAGCAGCTGGGAGCTGGCACACTTTGTTCCCTTCGGTGAAGGCTACACCGACTGGTTCCACGGTCGAGTGGTGGACATGTTCTACTTCCCGATCATTGACACCACATGGCCACAATGGATGCCGATTGTCGGTGGCGAACATTTCATCTTCTTCAGTCCGATATTCAACTTCGCCGATGCTGCCATCTCGTGCGGCATCATCGCTCTGCTCATCTTCTACGGAAAGACTATCAACAGAGCCCTGCGCGACGATCAGAAAGGGGAGAAATCTTGTTAAAACCACAGAGATTATGAGAATCAATCGTCAAGCTGTATTTGCCATTCTCCTGGCCTCCACGTTCGCCATGGGCGGATGTAAGGTGAAGCGTCCGGATGACATCATCGCCGAGAGCGAGATGGAGAACATCATCTACGACTACCACCTCGCCAAAGCCATGAGCGACGAACTGCCCGCCGAGGACAACTATAAGAAGCAGATGTACATCGACGCCGTCTTTGCCAAGTATGGCATCACGGAGGAGAAGTTCGACTCGTCGCTGGTGTGGTACACCCGCAACACCGACCGCCTGGACAAGATCTACGAGAATGTCACCAATCGCCTCAAGGGCGACGCCAAGACGCTCGACGACATCATGGCGGTGCGCGAGAAGCGCAACTTCGCATCTGTGGCTGGCGACAGCGTAGACATCTGGGCTTGGCGAAAGGTGGTGCCGCTGACCAACAGTCCGATGAACAACCTCTTCACCTTCGTGCTGGCTGCCGATACCAACTATAAGCTGAACGACCAGTTCATCTGGCAGAGCGACGTCATACTTGCCGACGGACGCACCGACAGCAAGAATGCTCCGGTGTTCTCTCTCCAGCTGGTCTACGAGAACGACAGCATCATCGGCGTGACGCGCCAGGTGTTCAAGTCGGGCAGAACGCAGATTATCCTTGGCGACGACCAGATCGGACGCATCAAGTCAATCAATGGTTTCATCTATCGTCCGCTTAGCGACGGGGCAAACGGCGACGTCATCGTCGGCAACATCGCCCTTATGCGCTATCACACGGGCGACACCATCATCGCTGCGAAGGCCGACACAGCGGCTGTCGATACGACTGCCATCGACTCTCTGGCCGACGATATAGCCAAGCCGGCAATGATTGGATCGGAGGAAAAGGCTGTGCGCCTCACACCCGAGGAGATGAACCGCCGACGCACCACCATCAGGGTTGAGCGTCCCGAGCAGATTGAGGCTGAGAAGAAGATTGAAAAGGAGCATGAGGAGTACGAGAAGAACAATCGTGCCCGTCGACTCCCGCCATCAAGAAA
>CAZKNB010000224.1:0-2542 GCA_964554075.1 uncultured Bacteroides sp. | reverse complement strand
GCGAAGCGACCTACTCTTCCGCTTAGAGCTCGATAATCTCTTCTGCGCAGTTGGTCAGCTTCTCGAGACCCTCGGCATTCACTGCCCATGAGTTCTCTACGCCGACAGGACCTACGCCGGGGATAACAATCTTGGGCTCCAGGGCGAACACCATGTTCGGCTCAAGCTCTGTCTTCATGCGCGGCGCAATGACAGGCATCTCGTTGATCTCGAGTCCGATGCCGTGGCCTATGAAGCGAGCCTGCTGGGATGTACCCATGAAACGGTCGGCATAGCCGGCTGCGGTCACCATCTCGACTGCCTTGTTGTAGAGATCCTCGCAGATGACACCCGGCTTGGCCATCGCTACCACCTCGTTCTGCACGTCGATACAGAGCTGGTGGGCATCGTAGGCCTCCTGTGGCAACTTGCCGATGGAGAAGACGCGACTCATGTCGCCCATGTATCCGTTGAAGTTTCCACCCATATCGACCATCACGCTGCAGCCCTCGCGGAGCGGAGTTCCGTTGGCACCGACAGGCAGGGCAGGGTTCAGACCCTGACCACCAAGGGCGAAGTCGAAGGGCGATGGCGCTGCGGCATTGTCGCCTGTCAGCACGCTACCCATAAAGATCTCCATGCTCTGACCAAAGACACGGAAGACACCGAGGTTGCCCTCCAGACGCATCAGTCGCTCAATCTCGATGGAGAACTCGCGGTCGGTCATTCCCTCGCGATAGACGCTAGGAATCTTGTTGTAGGCATTGGTGTGGGCGATTCCTGAACGGCGGAACATCTCAATCTCCATGTCGGTCTTCACGCTGCGTGCCTGACGGATGAGCGGTGTGCCGTTGACTACCTCGGCATCCGGGAAGAGCGATGCAAGGCGGTTGTAGTCGGTGAACGAGAGTTCGTCGCCCTCAAGCATCAGCTTGGTAGGCATCGGGAGACCCTCCTCCTTGAGGATGTCGACAATCTGCTCCGGCTTGCGGATGGCGTGAACGAACTCGCCCGAGATGTTGTTGGGGCGCTTCACGAAGATCTGTGCGGGAGACTTGAGCGGCAGATAGAGGTAGCCGCTGATGATTTGTCCGTAGGTGTAGAAGAGGTTGATGTTGCAGGCAATGATTGCTGCATCTATATCTTGTAGCTGCATCAGCTGACGTATCTTGTCACGTCGGAGTTTCAATTCTGTTAATACCATGATTTTATATTTATGTTTACAGGGCAAATGTAGTGATAAATGAGTGAATAACGAAACAGAGCCGCTACAATCGCTTGTAACGGCTCCATATTTAAGAGTTTATTACTCTTTTTTTTCAACAATCACAGTCGTGATTTATAGATCTGTGCCAGCAGCTTCTGGTAGCGGCTCTCCAGCTCGAAGCAGGTCTGACGGCTCTGGAATACGTAGGCAACCTCTACGAAGTAGTCCACGAATCCAATCTGTCCGCCGTCGAGCGCCTGACGCAGCAGGTCGAGGTCGCGCTGACCGTCGATGGTGGCGCGGTATTCGCTGATCGTTGCGCCGAGGGTCATGGCCTCGTCGTAGTTCTTGCGCAGCTCGCTCTCAGCCTCAGAGAGGGCATTCTCCTTCAGGTAGTTGATGCTTGAGAGTTGCGCCTTGGCTGCCTTCACCTTGCCACGATTCTGGAAGATGGGGACCGAGAAGCCGGCGATGACACCGTTGTACTTGGTGCCTGCCTCGTTGTTGCGGCGATAGCCCACCTCGAGCTTAGGAAGCCAGCCCTGACGACTTACCGAAAGGGCACGGCTGGCAGCGGCATACTGGCTGTCGTAGATGGCCACCGAGGGGTCGGCGGGGAGAATCTCTGCCTTCAGTGTCTCGAAGTCGGCGGGGAGTGTCTCGCCCGTGAAGCTGTCGCCATTGACGCTGATGGCTATGCCGCCATTCAGCTGGCGCAGCTCATCCTCCTTGGCGCGGAGGTTGGTGCGGTTGAGTGCAGCCTCGCTCTTCAGGATGAGCACCTCGAGGTTCAGCTTGTTCATGTCGATGATATTGGCGTCGCCCGTCTCCAGCTTCTTCTTATAGAGAGCTGAGAGCTCGTTGGCGTTGGCCTGTCGTTCGTCGAGAATCTGCTGCTGGCGGTGGAGCGTGATGATGTCGATGCATAGCTCCTTGGCCTGCAGCAGGATGTCCTGGCGCAGCTTGGCTGTCTCGCGGTCGTAGACGGCACTCTTGCTGCGGTTCAGCTTGTTGCGTCCGGCATAGAGGGTGGGGAAGTCGAACTCCTGTGCCACGGTCAGCTCGCCGACCTTCTGGTCCACATTGTTCTTCTCCCACACATGTTCATAGCTCACCGAGGGGTCGGGCAGATTGTTCTCTGTCTTGTCCTCGGCACGCTGTGCTGTCACCTGGCGCTCGTTGGCCTTAAGCTCCAGATTGTTTTGCTCGACGGCACGCAACACGTCGTCGATTCCGCTTTGTGCGTTGGCAGCAACTGCCATAAGCAGCGCTGCCGATATTGTTACAATTCTATTCATATATTCATTATATGTATTACTCCTTGCGCAATGCACAATCCGCAAGGACTTCTACTTT
>CAZKNB010000223.1:0-2555 GCA_964554075.1 uncultured Bacteroides sp. | reverse complement strand
ACCTTCGGAACCACAATCCGACGCTCTAACCAACTGAGCTACATCCACCATCTTAGAGGTTTACACCAGTTTTTCCTTCAATGCGGTGCAAAGATATGCATTTAGTTTGACACTGCAAACTAATCCATCAACTTTTTACACCGTTATTTTCGTGAAATCAGCTACCAGAGCTGATTATCAAAAGATTAAAGCCAGAACTTTTTCAGCCCTGGCTTCAATCATCTTTATCCGTAAATCTCCTTTTTGCCTGCAAGCAGAGTATTCTTCATCAGCGAGACGATGGTCATCGGACCCACGCCTCCCGGCACCGGAGTGATGTAGGAGCATTTAGGAGCAACCTCATCAAACTTCACGTCGCCCGTAAGCTTGAATCCCGACTTCCTGGTGGCATCGGGAACGCGGGTAGTACCCACGTCGATAATCACTGCACCCTCCTTCACCATATCCGCCTTCACGAAGTTAGGCTGACCGAGAGCAGCGACAATGATATCCGCCTCGCGGCACTCCTTCACCAGGTCCTTCGAGCGGCTGTGACATACAGTGACTGTGGCGTCGCCCGGCTGGCCCTTCTGCATCATCAGCATAGCCATAGGCTTGCCCACGATGTTGCTTCGTCCCAGCACCACGCACTTCTTGCCCGTAGTCTCAATCTTGTAGCGTCTCAGCAGCTCCATGATACCGTTGGGAGTGGCAGAGATGTAGCAGGGCAGACCGATGGACATACGTCCCACGTTGATAGGGTGGAACCCATCCACATCCTTCCTGTAGTCGATTGTCTCGATAACCCTCTGTTCAGAGATATGTTTCGGCAGTGGCAGCTGCACGATGAAGCCATCCACATCGTCATCCTCGTTCAGCTCACGCACCCTCTGGAGGAGCTCCTCCTCGGTTACGTCAGCCTCATATCTGATAAGAGTCGACTTGAAGCCGCAGACCTCGCACGCCTTAACCTTGGCAGCCACATAAGTCTCGCTGCCGCCGTCATGACCCACCAGAATCGCCGCCAGATGCGGACGTTTACCTCCGTTTGCCACTATAGTCTGCACCTCGGCAGCAATCTCCTGCTTCACCTGCTCGGCTATAGCTTTTCCATCAATAAGATTCATAATATTTTAAGTTTAGAGATTTCATGTTATGCCAGTCGGCGTGCACCGTCGCTGATCACGACATCATACACCTTCGGGCTGCGGCCGAATTTCTCCTTGAATGCGCTCTTAGCCTTCTCGATGAATGCGTCGTACAGCTCATCCTTCACGAGGTTGATGGTACAGCCGCCGAAGCCACCGCCCATGACACGTGAACCCGTCACGCCACACTCCTTAGCAATATCGTTCAGGAAGTCGAGCTCCTCGCAGCTCACCTCGTAGAGGCGGCTCATGCCGTCGTGAGTGCCATACATCTTCTGGCCCACAGTCTCGTAGTCGCCCTGCTCCAGAGCGTCGCAGACGTCGAGCACACGCTGGATCTCCTCGATCACATACTCAGCACGCTTGAAGTCCTCCTCGCTCATGTCAGCCTTAGCCTCGCGGAGCATCTCCATTGTACAGTCGCGCAGGAACTCCACGTGCGGGTGCTTCTTCTGCACTGCAGCCACAGCAGCCTCGCAGCTCTGACGGCGCTTGTTGTAGGCCGATGAAGCCAGCTCATGCTTAACCACGGAGTCCACCAGCACCAGTCTGTAGCCAACAGGCTTGAACGGGAAGTACTGATACTCCAGGGAGCGGCAGTCCAGACGAATCAGGCTACCCTCCTTACCGAATACCGAAGCAAACTGGTCCATGATACCGCAGTTCACGCCGCAGTAGTTGTGCTCAGTGGCCTGACCCACCTTAGCCAGCTCAAACTTATCTATCTTGTTGTCTCCGAAGAGGTCGTTAAGCGCAAAGGCATAAGTACTCTCGAGCGCAGCCGATGACGACATACCGGCACCCAGGGGCACGTCGCCCGAGAATGCTGTGTTGAAGCCCTTGACCTCAACTCCGCGCTTGATCATCTCGCGGCAGACGCCGAAGATGTAGCGTGCCCAGCTGGCGCGTGGAGCGTCCTCCTCGTTCAATCCGAATTCAACGTAGTCTTTCAGGTCGATTGAGTATGCGCGAACCTTGTCAGTACCGTTAGGCTTAATCTCAGCCACCATACCCTTGTCTATGGCACCCGGAAAAACGAAACCGCCGTTGTAGTCGGTATGTTCGCCGATAAGGTTGATACGTCCCGGTGATGCGTAGACAGCGCCTGTTGTGCCGTCGAAGTGCTTGATGAAGCGACTTCTTACGTGTTCTATATCCATGATTTTCTTGAATTTATAGGGTTAATATTCTGTTCCCTCCCGTTTCTTCTTGATCGTTCCGATCAGTCGACAGGGATATCTTTGTTCACATTCTTGCAGCCCTCCAGACCATAGTAGAGCATGTAGGCCAGGGCAGCCACGATAAGCCAGTAGCTGTTCATGTAGCCGATTGCGTCTGAAAGCCATGACTGTACGAGCGGAAGCACTCCACCACCGACAACCATCATCATGAAGATACCTGAAGCCTGAGCAGTGTACTTGCCGAGAC
>CAZKNB010000222.1:0-2562 GCA_964554075.1 uncultured Bacteroides sp. | reverse complement strand
CCTTACGAGAGCTATCAGAACTGGAACGACTACTTCAAGAGCCTTGGCTGGAACAAAGCCGTAAAGATGATTGAAGACTAAAATTTTTGTTACACTGCCTCCTCACTCCCCTTTGTGCGGAATATCTTGAAGCCGATGGCGGCTATGAAGAGACTCATTAGCGGACTCAGAATGTTGAAGAAACAGAAGGGGAGGTAGGTCAGAGTCGGGACATTAAGAATTGTCGCCTGAGTCATACCACACGTGTTCCACGGAATAAGCGGGGAGGTTACCGTCACGGCATCCTCGGTGGTGCGGCTCAACAGACGCTCCTCATAACCCATCTTCGCGTAGATGTCGCGAAACATCTTTCCATTAAGAATGATACTGATATACTGATCCGCCGTGGTGACGTTGAGGAAAAGACCGGAACAGACGGTGGAGAGCACAAGACTGAATCGACCACGGATGAAGTGGACAAAGACACCCGTGATGCTCTCAAGCATGCCTCCGGCAGACATTGTGCCACCAAAACACATGGCACAAAGAATCAGCCATACCGTATCCATCATTCCCGCCATGCCTCGGGTCGCAACAAGCTCCGTCAGGATGGCGTTGTCGGTCTCAACAGAGGTCGCCTCGTAGAGCGAAAGCATGGCACCGCGGAAGAGATTGTCCTCACCAGCTATCTCACGCAGCAGCTCGGGCTGGAAGATTACGGCGAATATGCCTGCCAGAGCCGTAGAAACAAAGAGCGTGATGATTGAAGGAACGCGCTTCGCAATCATTATTCCAGTGACAACGGGAACTACCATCAGCCAGGGAGTGATGCAGAACTTCTCCTGCAGAGCCTGCGAGAAGGCAGCTATGTTGTCCGAGTCGCCGGCATCGTGGGTGAAGCCGAGGATGGTGAAGAGGATAAGCGCCAGGATAAGCGTCGGGGTAGTGGTCAGCATCATGTAGCGGATGTGCTTGAAGAGCGGCACACCGGTCACCGATGAGGCCAGAACCGTGGTGTCGGAGAGGGGAGAAATCTTGTCGCCGAAGTAGGCACCGGAGATGATGGCACCTGCAATCCAGCCCGAATTGAAGCCCTGAGCCTCGCCGATACCCAGCAGAGCGATGCCGATGGTGGCTATCGTGGTCCACGAGCTACCTGTGACAACAGCGATAAGGGCGCTGATCACGCAGGTCGACGCAAGGAATATGCTGGGGTGAATCACCTGCATACCATAGTAGATAAGCGTCGGCACCACGCCGCTGATCATCCATGCCGCAGAGAGCGAACCGATGATGAGAAGCATGATGATGGCAGAGCCTACGCCGGCGATGTTGCTGGTGATGGCATCCTCGAAGCTCTTCCACTTTATCTTGTAGAACGCCATGCCGATGAGCACGCAGAAGGCGCTTGTGGTCAGCAGTGCAACCTGGCTGGCTCCGCCGAGGGCGTCGCTGCCGAAGGTGCGTATGGTCACGAAAAGCATGCCGATGAGCAGTGCTATGGGCAGTGCTGCTACCCAGGGTGATGGTATTCTCTTATTTTCTTGCGTCATAAATCGTTGTATATTCGTTTCGGGGCGCAAAGATATAAAAAAACAGCCGATTCGCATCGGCTGTTTTCCTTTGATTTATCTTTTATTAGAGCAGCTCCTTCTCGGTGAACTGTCCCAGTTTGATATACTTGTCGTAGAGAGCCTGATAGATCTCGGTGTTCTCCTTGTTTGGATGATACTCCTTGGCGAAGCCTGAGTTCATCGCCTTGATGGCATCCTCGATGCGGGTGTAGACGCCGGCAGCAGTAGCTGCGAACATCGCTGCGCCGAGTGCACAAGCCTGGTCGGTGTTGCAAACCTTGATAGGCATGTTGAGCACGTCGCTCATGGTCTGCATGACGAACGGTGACTTCAGAGCGATACCACCGATACCGATGATGTTGTCAATCTTCAGTCCCTCGCTTACGAAGCGGTCAACGATGGCCTTAGTGCCGAACGCAGTAGCCTCGACGAGCGCACGGAAGATATGCGGAGCCGTTGTGCCGAGAGTGATGCCAGTGATAGCACCTCTAAGCAGCTGGTTGGCGTCCGGTGTGCGTCGGCCGTTCATCCAGTCGGTGGCAACGACGGCGCTCTCGCTGATAGGAATCTTCTCTGCCTCTTTGGTGAGCTCAACGATTATCTTGTCGGTAGCTTCGGCAATGAGTTTCGCCTTTGTCTCCTCGTCGATGAGGGTTGTCTGGCCGATGATGTTCTTTATCGGGAACTCAAGTACACGCTTGAACCATGCATAGATGTCGCCGAAGGCTGACTGACCTGCCTCGAGACCAATCATGCCGGGGATGACTGAACCGTCTACCTGACCGCAGATGCCCTTGATGAGCTTCTTGCCAATCTCCTCGTAGCTTGCCACCATGACGTCGCAAGTCGATGTGCCGATGACGCGAACGAGTGTGTTCTGTGTCACGCCTGCACCGACTGCTCCCATATGGCAGTCGTAGGCACCGCCTGCAACGACCACGTCGGTAGAGAGTCCGAGGCGTCCTGCCCACTCCTTAGTCAGCTTGCCGACAGGTCTGTCGGCTGTCTC
>CAZKNB010000221.1:0-2576 GCA_964554075.1 uncultured Bacteroides sp. | reverse complement strand
CTTTCTACCTTTGAACATCTTCTGCGACAATTCATAAAAACTCGGGACGTAAATCGTGGCCAACACCGTATTCACCGCCATACCGAATACCACCGCAGCGCCAAGCGAAATGCGACTCTCTGCACCGGCACCCGTGGCAAACAACAACGGCATCACACCGAGCACGAACGCCAGCGACGTCATCAGAATGGGACGAAGACGAACATTAGCACCCTCAATCACCGCCTCACGCACCGAACGGCCCGACTTCTGATAGTCGCGCGCAAACTCCACAATAAGGATGCCGTTCTTCGCCGAAAGGGCTATCAGAAGCACAATACCAATCTGCGAGAAGACACTCACCGGCACATCAATCACCCAGCAGCCAATCAGCGCACCGAGTATCGCCATCGGCACACCAATCACTGCCGCTATCGGACTCGTCCAACTCTCGTACTGCGCACAGAGCACCAGGTAGACCACCAGCAACGCCATCATGAAGATCAACACGATGCTGCTCCCCGACTCTATCTCCTGATAGGCGGTGGAGGTCCACTGATAGCCGAATGTGTCGCCAACGCTCTCGTCGAACAGCTTCTCGGTCTGCTTGATAGCCTCGCCGGAACTGCCTCCCGACGCCACGTTCACCGTCACTGCCGCCGTCTCGAACATGTTGTAACGACTGATGCAGTCCTGTCCGAGCACCTTGCGGGGAGTGACGAAGGCGGAGAAGGGAACAATGTCGCCCTTGGCGTTCGCCACACCCAGATGGAGCACATCTTCGATGATTCGCTGCGCATCGTTGTCGACACCAATCTTCACCTGATAGATGTGGGCGTAGCGCACGTAGTCGTTCACGTAGGCATCGCCCATATAGTAGGCAAGCGTGGTGAATACGTCGCTGATGTTCACTCCGAGGAATACAGCCTTGTCGCGGTCTATGTCGAGGAAATACTGTGGCACGTCGGCCTGAAACTGGCTGTTCATTCCGCTTACGTCCGGCAAGCGTCCACTCTCTTCGAGCATGGAGAGCAGAGCTGCACGCATGGCGGACGGGCCCAGTCCGTGGATGTCCTCCAGCTGCAACTGCAGTCCGCCGGTCGTACCGATGCCGGGGATGGCAGGTGGCGACACGGCGTATGCCTCCGCCTCCTGAATGGCAGCCACGTCGCGGTTGAAGCGCTCCACCAGTGCCTGCGCCTTCTGCCCCTTTTTCTTTCGTTCGCTCCACGGTTTGAGTATGACAAAGAAGCTTCCGGAACTGGACTGATTGCCGCCCATCAGCGAGAAGCCGGCTATGGAGATGTAGCTATCCACCTCCGGATAGCTATCCAGTATCTTGCCGATCTCACGGTTCACCGCCTGCGTGCGGTTCAGACTCGCCGACGGCGGAAGCTCCACCATCGCCACGAAGTAGCCGTCGTCCTCCACGGGGATGAAGGTGGAGGGCCATTTGACGAACATCACCACCGCAATAGCCGTCAGCACTCCGTAGCTGATGAGCGTGAATACGGGACGGCGTACGAGCCAGTTGACGCAACGGTCGTACACACGGCGCACAGCCTCGTAGCTGCGGTTGAACCAGCGGAAACGGTCGCGCTTACCCCTCTTCGTGGGCTTCAGCAGAGCGGCACAGAGAGCCGGAGTGAGCGTCAGCGAACAGAGTCCGCTGATCACCGTAGAGGCGGAGATGGTCATGGCAAACTGCTTGTAGAGCTGACCGGAGATGCCGCCAACGAGCGTCGTCGGGATGAAGACGGCAAGCAGCACAAGCACCACGCCGACAATGGGACCCGTTATCTCGCTCATGGCAATCTCCACGGCACGCTTCGGCCCCACATCGCGCTTCTCGTCGAGCAGGCGGACGGAGTTCTCCACCACCACAATGGCATCGTCCACCACAATTGCCACCGCCAGCACCAGTCCGAACAGCGTGAGCATATTGATGGAGTAGTCCAGCGCCCACATCACCGCCAACGTGCCGATGAGCGACACGGGTATCGTGATGCAGGGAATCACCACCGCACGCACATTCTGCAGGAAGAGGAAGATGACCAGCACCACGAGCACCGTGGTCTCAAGCAGCGCCAACAGTACCTCCTCCACCGATGCCTTGATCACGTTCGTCGTGTCCAGCGTCACCTCGTAGTTCACACCCTCGGGGAAGTTGCGCGACAGGCGGTTCATCTCCTCGCGCACGGCTGTAGCCACCTCCAGCGAGTTGGAGCCGGGTTGCTGATAGACCGCTATGGCAGCGGATTGCCTACCGCAGAGCGAGGATATCATGCTGTAGGACTGCGCCCCCTGCACCACCGTGGCTATGTCCTTGATGCGGAGCATGCGTCCATCGCCGCCCGACCTCACCACAATGTTCTCGAACTCCTCCGGCGTAGTCAGTCGTCCCTCCACGTTGAGCGTGTACTGGAAGGCGTTGCGGTCGGCGCTCGTGAAACTCTGCCCCACGTATCCTGCGCTGACATTCATGTTTTGCGCCTTGATGGCATCGTACACCTCCGTCGGCGTCACCTCACGGACGCGCATTTCCTCAGGGTCGAGCATGATGCGCATGGAGTAGTCGCCAGCGCCCATAACCTCCA
>CAZKNB010000220.1:0-2622 GCA_964554075.1 uncultured Bacteroides sp. | reverse complement strand
GCTTCCTCACCGCCACATAATCATCGCAGTTACAGCGAATCTACATCTTCTGCTTCTTCACCGCCACATAATCATCGCAGTTACAGCGAATCGATCTCTTCCCCCTCCTCTGCCTCTTCTACACTTCGTTGCTGCTTCTTCGCCGTATCGCGTATGGCCTCTTCATGACCATTAAGAGCGGAGAATGGGGCGAACTGGGCTGCCCGATTGATCATCGGCATGGGCGGACGAACCTTTGGACGCGGACGCGGAAGATCTATTATATCATCATAATTGTCATTCATATATTCAGCTCCTTCTGATTTAATCTGTTTCATGCCTTATGGCCTCCAATCTGCTGATTGCGCTCCTTTGCCGTGGCGCCCTCCGCGAAGTTAAGTCCCTTGAGCAGGGAGTTCTTGCCGTAGCGCTTCTTGATGCTGAGCACAGCCTCCTGCATACGCCGTTCGCGCGCCAAACTCTGCATCTCCCTCTCCTGCTCGGCACGCAGAGCGGCGTAGTCGGTGAAGAGGTCGAGCTGCACCGCATCTTCCGCCTCCTTAAGCATATCCTCACGAACCACATGATTGGTGGTGATGGAGATGCGACGAATGAGGAGACTGGGATTGACCACACGGTCGTACAGCTCAACTATAGCCTCGTTCATCAGGCGTGCCGACGAGGTTGACATTGGCAACTGGATGGAGCCGTGGGCTGGCCTTGGCACACAGCGTCCGTAGTGGTCGATGGCGATGTCGCCATGATATGTGGCCCGTATGTCGGGATTGGTGAGCGACTCCGCATCGTAGCCTATGTCGAGCACCAGCTGGTCGGTCACAAGCCGCTTGTCGACCAGCTCGAGAGATGCATTGTCAATCATCTCCTGAACCACTACCCTAGCCTTTTCGAAGTCGTAGGGGCACTGCAACACCTGCCCCGTGCACAACGAATTGTTCTCCGGACGATACGCCTTAACCAGGTCCATCGTGCATGGCTCGTAACCCCAGGCGTGGTCAATCAGCAGTTCGGCATTCACGCCAAAGAGCTTGTAGAGAAATGGTTCGTGGGTAAGCGAGAAGCGCGCCAGCTGTCCCATGGTCTTCACGCCATACGTGGCCAGACGACGGGCCGTGCCACGACCGATGCGCCAGAAGTCGGTGAGCGGCGTGTGGTTCCAGAGCTGACGTCGGTAGCCCATCTCGTCGAGCTCAGCGATACGCACACCGTCGGCATCAGCCGGCAGATGTTTCGCCACGATATCCATAGCAATCTTGCAGAGATACATGTTGGTGCCGATGCCTGCCGTGGCCGTGATACCCGTCTCTGCAAGCACCTCACGAATCATCTTCATGGTCAGATCGTGGGCTGTCATGCGATAGGTGGAGAGATATGGCGTCATGTCGATGAAGACCTCATCAATGGAATAGACATGGATGTCCTCAGGAGCGATGTAGCGCAGGTAGATCTGATAGATGCGGGTACTGTAGTCGATGTAGCGCGACATACGGGGCGGCGCCACGATGTAGTCCACCTCATACTCCGGATGCGACTTCAGCTCAGCATCAAAGTGGGATTTCTGAGTGAGGCGATAGCCCGGAGCCGTGCAACGGCGTGCCGCATTGACCTCGCGCACCTTCTGAACCACCTCGAAGAGACGTGGACGTCCGGGGATGCCATAGCTCTTCAGGGCAGGCGACACAGCCAGACAGATGGTCTTCTCGGTTCGCGAAAGGTCGGCCACGACGAGATTAGTGGTCAGGGGGTCGAGCCCTCTCTCCACACACTCAACCGAAGCGAAGAAGGACTTCAGGTCGATGGCTGCATATATCCGTTGCTTCTCTGTCATAACGATGCAAAGATAACAAAAGTCCGCATAAAAATGATTACCCCTGTTCCATTGCATCACTAAATATCTGACAGACAACGGCTATAGGTCAATGCTGCTAAAGAGCATAAAATATTTTTCTAAAATTTTGCATTGCGATGATAAAATTCGTTTACCTTTGTGGCGTAAAAATAAACACTAGGGGTGTTTCGGTCACAGGATGGCCGAGGCTGAGATGATACCCTTCGAACCTGATGCGGACAATGCCGATGCAGGGATGTGTAATAGCTTCGAGACTTTCATCTATCGTCTCTCACCCCCGGGAGAAACATTTACACGATGATGAAAAATTATCATACAGTTTTATCTATTGCCGGCTCAGACAGCATTGGAGGGGCAGGCATTCAGGCGGACATCAAGACTTGTTGTGCCATGGGCGTCTACGCCATGACCGCCGTCACTGCCATCACCGCGCAGAACACTCTTGGTGTCGACGAGGTTGAACTCTGCCGGCCGGAGATGCTTCGGGCGCAGATTCGCAGCGTGGTCAGCGATGTGCGCCCCGACGCAGTGAAGATTGGTATGATTGGCAATGGCAAGGCGGTTGAGATTATAGCCGAAGAGATTCGTTCGTTCGGGCTTACCAATGTCGTAGTCGACCCAATCATAGCTGCCACATCGGGCGACAGCCTCAGCGGAGAGGGATTCACAAAGGCACTGCACGACCATCTCGCTCCACTCGCCACCCTACTCACCCCCAACCTTCCCGAGGCTGCAAAGCTGACAGGCATCGTTGCCGACGATGTCGACGGTATGCG
>CAZKNB010000219.1:0-2642 GCA_964554075.1 uncultured Bacteroides sp. | reverse complement strand
AAACTCCTCGGTTGTCGGGAAGAAGTATTTCTCGGTGTTGAAGCGCGAAGCCATTGACGAGATGTTCGGACCGATGCCAATCACCTTGTCGATGTTCTTGCTGTCGACCAGCTGAGAGACCTTTCCGTAGAGTGTAGGATTGGTCTGTCCAGTCTCGAGTATGTCGGAGAGGATGAGTGTGCGCTTCATTCCCTTGCCCTCTGAACGGCGGACGAGGAAGTCGAGCGCAATCTCGAGCGACGCAAGGTCGCTGTTGTAGCTATCGTTGATAAGCACGCAGCCATGCTTTCCCTCCTTGACCTCAAGTCGCATGGCAACAGGCTCCAGCTTGGCCATGCGCTCACTGATCTTGTCGAGCGGCAGCATCATGTAGAGGCATGCTGCAAGACAGTTGATGGAGTTCTCTATCGAAGCTTCGTCGATGAAGGGGATTCGGTAGGAGCCATCCATATCGAGGTAGCGGTATGAAATTTCGGTGTAGTCGTCGGTCTTCACTATGCTGCTGATGTAGAGCGGACGCTCGGGGTCTTCGCAGCTCCACGCAATCTCGCGGGCTGTGAGCAGTGAGCGCGCCACGCAGTCGCTCAGCAGTTCGTTGTCGGCATTATAGATGACGATGTCGCAATCCTTGAAGAGAAGCAGCTTCTCGAGGCACTTCTCCTGCATGCTTGAGAAGTTCTCCTGATGGGCGCCGCCGATATTGGTGATGATGCCGACGGTAGGCTTGATGATGCGTTGCAAGGCATCCATCTCGTTCATCTCTGAGATTCCTGCCTCGAAGATGGCCAGTTCGGAGTCCTTGTCCATCTGCCAGACGGAGAGCGGCACACCAATCTGTGAGTTGTAGGAGCGCGGAGAGCGGACGATGTTGTAGTCGCCGCCGAGCAGCTGATGCAGCCACTCCTTGACGATGGTCTTACCGTTGCTGCCCGTGACACCGATGACGGGGATGGTGTATTTCTCGCGGTGCGACTCTGCCAGCTTCTGGAGCGCCTTCAGCGGCGACGGAACAAGCAGGAAGTTGTCCGCTTTCTCCTTTTTCTCGTCAGGCAGGTCTCTGTAGTCCTCGGCAGAGAGCACGAAATTGCGCACGCCCAGCTCGATGAGTTCGGGAATGAACTTTGCACCCTTGTTACGCTTTGTCGTCAGAGCGAAGAAGAGAGTATCTTCGGGGAAGCTCAACGAACGACTATCTGTAAGCAACCAATTGATTGTGGCGGGGGCGTTACCCTTGCGCTCGGCGCCTATTATCTCAGCAATTACCTCTATGGGATACGACATAACTGAACTAAGTTTTTTGTATAATTCTGTTTAAGCTATTCTCTTTTGTGTAGTGATTCAGAGGTGTTTTCCGCATCGCGCCAAAGGCGCTTACTTTACTCCTTTCCATAATCAAGCTCTAAGTACGGATATTTTTCCCTAAGTAGCTTTATCTTTAACACATTTTGTCCTAAAAATCGTTTATACTCCTCTGAATCGGGGTGGAGAGGGCGATGACTGAGCGCCCGACGGATGGATTCACACTCCGAGATGACGCGGCGTGTCTCGTCGGTGAAGAGTGCCTGCGAAAGGCGTTCCCAGATATATTCCACTGCCACCGCCGAGGGATGGAGGAGATCGTCGGCATAGAAACGATAGTCGCGAAGCTCGTCCATCATTATCTCGTAGGATGGGAAGTAGAAGCAGACGTCGGGACGGCGCCGGCAGAGCTCGTCGACTGCCAGAAGCAGTGTGGACTTGCTGAGCTGGTTGGCGGTGAGTCCGTCGCGGATGTGGCGTATCGGGCTTACGGTGAAGAGTATCTTCAGCTCCGGATTGCGCAGTGTGAGCAGGTCTATCAATGGCAGATAGCTCGTGACAATATCCTCCACGCTGATGCGGCTGCGCGTGAACTCCCTCTCGGGACGCTTATGGCAGTTGCTGACCACGGCTCCGCTCTCACGGTCGGTGTAGACATAGGCACTGCCAAAGGTGATGATCAGTCGGTCGAGATTGCCGTTGATGAGCTCCGAAGCGTGTTCCAGACGTGAGTTGATAGCCTGGAGCGTCTCCTCGCAACTGGCGGAGGAGAAGCTGCCATGGTGCATGTTGCTGTGCCAGAGTCCGCCCGCCTGAATAAGGTCGGCAGCGGTGTAGTGCCTAGAATGGAGCATCTGACTGAGTGCCTCGGCTATCGAAAGCGGGTTGTAGAGCACGCCGAAGGGATTGGCGTCGAGGCAGAAGCCACCCGACTTCAACCTCTCGCCAACATTGTCGGCAAAGCATGAACCCATCGACATGATGCGATGCCGATGGTTCAGCTGCGGCAGACCTTTCGGTATCTCAACGACCGTTGTCAGTTTGATTGCCATAGTCCATTCCTCGCGCGGTTACTTTGTGTAGAAATCTATCACGCGGGTGATGGCTCTGCGACATACGGGGCAGAACTCGGGACACTCGTTGGTGCGCATACGGCAGTCGTAGGCGGGACGATAAACTCCCTTGGCTGAATAGCCGCCACCCTCATAGACGCCGACCGGATACTTCGCTGCATCCTCCTTGGCTGTCGGTACGGGAGTCTTCTTCTTAAGCATGTCGTTCCACTTGCTGTCGAAGTCTACAAGCGTTGTCACGTTCTGCTCCCACGGCTCGATGTTGGTCGG
>CAZKNB010000218.1:0-2662 GCA_964554075.1 uncultured Bacteroides sp. | reverse complement strand
AGATGGTCAAGAAGAGCAAGGTGCTCAGCAACGCCAAGATCTACGTGAGAGGTGTTGACCTGGCTTGCTTCGACAAGATCAGCATTGCCGACCCAGAGTCATACGGCGCAACCTATCCGTTGACACGCAGCGTAGTTGCAGGTTTGTCTATCAATTTTTAAAACTAAAAACTAGATGAATATGAAATTGAAAAATATAGTTGGAGGAATGGCTTGCGTGGCTGCGCTCTCAGCTTGCGGCAGCGACTACCATGAGTTTGCCAACTACAATAAAGAGTACATCAGCGAGACCTACGAGAATGTAATCGGATTGATTACAAACGTCTACACCATGATGGACTACGACTTCGGTCAGAACTATAGCGGTGGTATGCTGGCATCTGCCTGCGACGAGGCTGAGTATGCCTACACCAGCAACAGCATCTGCACCTTCACTAATGGTTCATGGAGCCCTTCGAACGCTCAGTCTACCATCTGGAGCACCAGCTACAAGGCTATCCAGATCTGTAACCAGTATCTGGAGGAGTTCCAGGGCCTGACCTTCGACGAGCTGAAGCTGAACGATGACTATCGTGCTCAGATGTTCCGCTACACAAATAGCTTCAAGGAGGCACGCTTCCTGCGCGCTTACTTCTACTTCAACCTGGTTCGTGCTTACGGCGACGTCCCCTACTTCACCCACACGGTGACTACCGACGAGGTGAACTCACTGACCCGTACTCCGGCTCAGGATGTGCTCGACTCTATCATCGTCGACTGTGAGCAGCTGGCTAAGGAGCTTCCTGCCGACTACACAACTCTCGGCATCGAGGGTATCACACCGGCAGAGACCGGCCGCGTCACTTGCTACACTGCTCTTGCGCTCAAGGCTCGTGCAGCTCTCTATGCAGCCAGCCCGCTCTTCAACACCACCGACGACAAGTCGCTCTGGCTTCGTGCTGCCAAGGCTAACAAGGAGCTTATCGAGACTTGTACTGCCAATGGCTTCAAGTTGAACAAGTATGCTGACCTCTGGGGAACAAGCAACTGGTCAAACACAGAGATGATCTTCGTTCGCCGCATCTACGGCAACATCAGCACTCTCGAGGGCTACAACTTCCCTATCGGCGTACAGGGTGGCAACTCCGGCAACTGTCCTACTCAGAACATGGTCGACGCCTACGAGATGCAGGCTACAGGTCTGGCATGGGACGAGGCAGGCAGCGGCTACGATGCAGCTAACCCATACGACGGACGCGACCCACGCTTCGGCATGACCATCGTGAAGAATGGCGACACAAAATGGCCGTCAAAGAACACTAAGGCTATCGAGACATTCTACGGTGGCGTGAACGCAGAGCCTATCTCAGGCGCTACTCCTACAGGCTACTACCTGAAGAAGTATCTCGACTCTGCCATCGACCTCAGCACAAGCTCTACTACAAAGACCAGCCGCCACTCATGGATCACATTCCGTCTGGGCGAGTTCTACCTGAACTATGCCGAGGCAGCCTTCAAGTACACAGGCTCTGCCGACGACGCTAGTCTCGGAATGAGCGCACGCGAGGCTGTCAACGTGATCCGTAGCCGTTCAGACGTGCAGATGCCTGAGTTCCCCGCAGGAATGAGTGCAGATGCCTTCTGGAAGAAGTATGAGAACGAGCGTATGGTTGAGCTTGCCTTCGAGGGTCACCGCTTCTACGACCTCCGTCGCTGGAAAGAGGGTGACAAGCTGAAGTCTATCACAGAGATGAAGCTTACAAAGAACGACGACGGCACAATCACATACACACGCAATGTTGTCAACCGCACATGGAACGAGAAGATGTACCTCTTCCCAATCCCACAGTCGGAGCGCATGAAGAATCCGAACTTGACACAGAATCCGGGCTGGGAGTAATCTCCCGCCCCTCTGGCAATAATAATAGAGCCGCCCGAACGTCGGGCGGCTCTATTTGTTTATAAACAGAACTGCCGGAGCTATCGTATCACTACGTTCACCCCGGCAGTTCCTCTAGCCAAACTAAATAAAAATTCCTCTATTTCTTCTTGCGAACGATACGCTTAATCCAGAGATAGTAACCTGTCAATGGAAGCGTTGCGCCCAGAAGTGCAGCGATAAAGGTAATGATGCGGGTCAACATTCCGCCCCACGTACCGACGTGAGTCATATAGATCCCGGCACGTACCTTTGTCGATTTATCCTGCTCTGAATATGGTTTGCTGCTTGTAATCTCTCCGCTGCGACGGCTGAACTCGTAGTTGTCGGCTGCACGCAGGCTCTTTCTGCCCGCAGGAACCACGCTTGCTGTCTCGTTGCCAACGCTAATCTGGCGGAAGCCCTCGTTCTCGGCAGCAAGCTTCTCGTAGATCTCCTGCCAGCGTGAATATGGTGAGTGCCAGAAGCCGCCACCGAAGCCACCGTCGTGCCAGCCACCCTCGCCACCGTCGTGACCATGCCAGCCGCCTTCGCCGTTACCCTCAGCCGAAGCTCCGTCGCCATGTCCGTGCCATCCGCCTTCGCCGTGACCACCGCGGCCTTCGCCGCCATTCTCGCCGCGTGAGTGCCAGTTGCCGTGACCTTCGCCACGTCCGCCCTTACCGTCGGGACGTCCGCCGCCACGCTTATCTCCGTGACCGCCGGGGCCACCATGACCGCCAGCCGAAGCCTCAACGCCGAAGAG
>CAZKNB010000217.1:0-2682 GCA_964554075.1 uncultured Bacteroides sp. | reverse complement strand
GCAACTTCCGTCGCCCCAACGACGAGGCCATTGCCAAAGATGCGCGCAACGAGGCTGGAACTTCGAAGAACGAGGAGGAGGGAACCGTGCTCTACGACACTCACGGAGCATACCTCGACTCACCGCGCAACGTGGCAAAGGAGATGGGTGTCACCTTCATCGACATGAACAAGATCACTCACGACCTTGTTGAGGGACTTGGACCAAACGACTCCAAGAAACTCTTCATGTGGGTGGAGCCTAACAAGGTGCCAGCCTTCCCGAAGGGACGCGAGGACAATACACATCTTAATGTATATGGTGCGAAGGTGGTAGCCGGACTGGCTGTCGAGGCCATCGCCGAGGCCATCCCGGAGCTTGCGCAGTATGTTCGCAAGTACGACTACGTGGTGGCTTCCGACGGAACAGGCGACTTCTTCACCGTTCAGGAGGCTATCAATGCCGTACCGGACTTCCGCAAAAATGTCCGCACCACCATCTACGTTCGTAAGGGCGAGTATAAGGAGAAGATTGTCATCCCCGCATCAAAGATAAATGTTTCGCTGATTGGCGAGACGGGTGCCGTCATCACCAACGACGACTATGCCAACAAGAAGAACCGTTTCGGCGAGAACATGGGAACATCCGGCTCATCAACAGTCTACATCTACGCTCCCGACTTCTACGCCGAGAACATCACCTTCCGCAACACCTCAGGAGCGGTTGGTCAGGCAGTCGCTTGCTTCGTTTCGGGCGACAGAGCCTTCTTCAAGAACTGCCGCTTCCTTGGCTTCCAGGATACTCTCTACACATACGACTCCAACAGTCGTCAGTACTACGAGGATTGCTACATCGAAGGAACAGTAGACTTCATCTTCGGATGGTCGACAGCAGTATTCAACCGTTGCCACATCCATAGCATCGGCAATGGTTACGTGACAGCTCCTGCCACACTCGCCGACACAAAATATGGATATGTATTCTACGACTGCACACTCACCGCAGCCGATGGCGTCAACAAGGTCTACCTTTCTCGTCCGTGGCGTCCCAACGCACAGGCTGTCTACATCCGCTGCAACCTCGGCAAGCATATCGTTCCCGAAGGATGGAACAACTGGAACAAGAAGGATGCAGAGAAGACAGTCACCTACGCTGAGTATCAGAGTACAGGCGACGGTGCATCGCCATCAACACGTGCCAAGTTCGGCAAGCAGCTCAAGAGTCTGAAGGGTTACGACATGAGCGAGGTGCTTGGAGGTACAGACGGATGGAACCCTGCCGTCAACGGAAACTCTCTGTTAGAGATTAAAAGATAAAGAATTTTTTTTGAATGATGAATAGACAAACAATCATCTCTGTAATAATGATGTTAGTGGCAACGGTGTTGCCACTACATCTTTCTGCTCAAAAGCAGGCCCGTGAGCTTTTCAACAGCATGCCCGACAGCGTGCTCCCGTATCTCACATCCGTCAACCGTGCCGACTGCATAGACTTCCTCGACAGCAAGATGAAGGCGAAGGTGACCAATCGTTTCGGTCAGGAGACAGAGATGACCGACCTTGCGGCGGACTACATCAAGCTGCAGCTCTCGCCCGAGAGCACATGGCAGATGAAGCTGCTTCCGGTGAACGACTCCACACAGGTGGTCTGCGTGGTGCGCACGGTGTGCGCCACAGCCTGCGACAGTGAAGTCTCCTTCTACTCCACCGACTGGCAGCGTCTCTCCACAGCCGACTATCTCCCGTCGCTCCCCGAGGTGAAGGATTTCTTCTCCGCCACAGCCCTCTCCGATGAGGCTTTGGCTCCATCCGTTGCAGCCTTCGACATCCGTCTGCTGCGTCTGGACCTCTCTGCCGACGACACGTCGCTGCTCGTCACTCTCTCCACCGCCGACTACGTGCCTGCCGAGGCGCTCAGCAAGGTCGACTCCTCCCTCACCCGCACCCTGAAGTACGAGTGGCGAGATGGTCGGTTTAGAAGATGACGTAGGGAAACTACCCTAAAACATTACAGGAAGAACAGCGACACACCGATGACACTGATTATGGCACCGATGACCTCCTTGGCTGTGGCCTTCTGACCAAAAATCCAGTAGGAAGGGGCGATGATGAATATCGGCGTGAGCGCCATAAGCGTTGAAGCTATGCCCGCTTGAGTGTAGCGTACAGCCAACAGAGAGAGGGCAACACCGAGGAACGGGCCGGTGAAAGTGGCCCACCACGTCATGTGCATAGCTTTGCCATCGTGCAACCCCCTGGCCAGAAGGTGCCATTCGCGACGTATAGCCATTGCTCCCAGGAAACCTATGGCACCCGTTATGGCACGCATGAACGTGGCAGCAAACGGCATCATCATTATCACGCTCTCTGCGTCGGCAGGGATTGAAGCTTCGTAACTGTTCATACCCATCTTGCTTAGCACAAGACCTACGCCCTGTCCCACGCCGGCTCCGATTCCGAAAAGTATTCCCTTCAGCGGGAGCTTGAAGCTCACCTTATGCGACTCGCCGCGATGGAGCACAGACATTCCGATACCAATCATGGTGATCAGCATGCCGAACAATGCCTGCAGCGGCAGTCGTTCGCCGAGTATTATCCAGCCTGCCAGCGCTGCGGAGGGCGGCGCAAGCGTCATGAAGAGCTGTCCGAATCGTGATCCAATAAGTATATAGGAGTTGAAGAGGCAGTAGTCGCCCATCACGTA
>CAZKNB010000216.1:0-2696 GCA_964554075.1 uncultured Bacteroides sp. | reverse complement strand
GTGTCGTCGCAGACCACGATTGGGCGGACATTGAGACTGTGAGGAGCGACAGGCGTGATGGCAATGGTCTTCGACTGCGGCACGATGATTGGTCCACCGACACTGAGCGAATAGGCTGTAGAGCCGGTCGGAGTAGCCACGATGAGTCCATCGGCCTGATAGGTTGTCAGGTAGCGGCCATCAACAGAAGTGTGGATGCTGATCATCGAAGATATGTCGCGCTTCAGCACCGCAATCTCATTGAGAGCATAGTAGCACTTTGGCGTCTGAGGGTCATCGTAGGTCAGCTTCAGCACACTTCGTTCCTCGACATTGTAGCGTCCCGAGTAGATTTCGTTGAAAGTCTCTTCGATCTCCTTGGGCGAGATGTCGGCCAGGAATCCCAGTCGGCCAGTGTTGATTCCAAGGATAGGGATATTCTTCTCTCCCACTCTTCCCGCAGCCTTGAGGAATGTGCCGTCGCCACCGATGCTTATCACCATGTCGGCAGTGAAATCCTCCTCTCCGATAAGTTCATCAGCACGGATAGAGAGCTTCATGTCGTCGGTGAGGAACTTATAAAATTTCTCACAGACAGCAATTTCAGCACCGTGGGATGCGAGGACACTGAAGAGAGTCTCCGCATGGGAGGACTTTTTGGCTTGATAGGTATTTCCAAATATAGCGAACTTCATATTATCAATAGCTAAAAATATAATTAAGTGCAAAATTGCCTTTTTTTTTTTGAATCATCAATAAAGGCGCAAATATTCATCAGTTATTTGTATTTTTGCACGAAATATAATAAAAGCAAGATGACAAAATTAAGTGTAAACATAAACAAGATAGCCACACTGCGCAACGCGCGTGGCGGTAATGCACCAGATGTAGTTAACGTAGCCCGCGACTGCGAAAGCTTTGGCGCAGACGGAATTACCGTACATCCACGACCCGACGAAAGGCATATCAAGAAGACTGATGTCTATAACTTAAAATCAATTCTACATACAGAATTCAACATCGAGGGCTATCCTTCACCCGAATTCATGGACCTCGTGCTCCGCACTAAGCCCCACCAGGTGACCCTCGTTCCGGACTCTCCGACACAGCTCACATCCAACTCAGGCTGGAACACAGTCGACAACTTCGACTTCCTGACCTCAATCATCGAGCAGCTCAACAAGGCCGGAATCCGTTCGTCAATCTTCGTTGACGCCAACCTCGAGATGATTGAATACGCAGCAAAGACTGGTACCGACCGCGTGGAGCTCTACACAGAGCCCTATGCGAGCAACTACGATAAGAACCGCGAAGAGGCCATCGCCCCATTCGTCGAGGCTGCCAAGCTGACACGCAAACTGGGCATCGGACTCAACGCCGGCCACGACCTCAGCCTGAAGAATCTTGAGTTCTTCAGCAAGAACATCCCCTGGCTTGACGAGGTTTCAATTGGTCACGCTCTCATCTGCGATGCCCTCTACCTCGGTTTGGAGAAGACAATACAAGAATATAAAAACTGCTTACGTCCATGAATATGATGATGCTTATCCAGGCTGCTGAGGAGATCACAGAGAGCCTGGTCGACGTTACTGATAGTGCAACACAGGCTGCCGGCGCCGCTGCCGAGATGAACATGCTCGACATGGCCATGAAGGGTGGCTGGATAATGATTGTGCTGGCCCTCCTCTCTGTAGTTTGTTTCTACATTCTCTTTGAGCGCATATACTTCATCAAGAATGCCAACCGCGAGGATCCTATGTTTATGGAGAGAATCAAGGACTTCATCCACGACGGTGAGATAAAGTCTGCCCTCACATACTGCAAGGGAGTCAACACTCCCTCAGCCAGAATGATAGAAAAGGGAATCAGCCGTCTGGGACGCCCAGTCAACGACATCCAGGCTGCCATCGAGAATGTCGGAAACATCGAGGTGGCTAAGCTGGAAAAGGGTCTGCAGGTGGTGGCAACCATCGCCGGCGGAGCACCGATGATTGGATTTCTCGGAACCGTAACCGGTATGGTGAAGGCCTTCTACGAGATGGCTAACGCAGGAAACGGCAACGTCGACATCACCCTTCTTTCGGGCGGTATCTACGAGGCAATGATTACCACAGTCGGAGGTCTGATTGTCGGCATCATAGCCATGTTTGCCTACAACTATCTGGTGATGCTCGTCGACCGCGTTGTCAATAAGATGGAGGCGCGCACCATGATGTTTATGGACTTGCTTAACGAACCAGCGAAAAAGGATTAAGCCATGGCACTGAAAAGAAGAGCAAGAATATCGCCCAGCTTCAGCATGGCGTCGATGACCGACGTCATCTTCCTGCTGCTGATATTCTTTATGATAACATCCACTGTGGTGTCGCCAAACGCAATAAAGGTGCTTCTGCCACAGGGGAAACAGCAGACATCAGCCAAGCCGCTGACCCGAGTGGTCATCGACAAGGAGCTGAACTTCTATGCTGCCTTTGGCAGTGATAAGGAGCAGGCTATCTCGCTGGAGGAGCTGCCCGCCTTCCTGCAGGCTTGTGCCGAAAGGGAGCCGGAGATGTATGTTGCTCTCTACGCCGACGAGACAGTGCCCTACCGCGAAATCGTTAAGGTGCTGAACATAGCCAATGAGAATCATTTTAAAATGGTGTTGGCCACACGCCCACCAGAAACGAACTGATAGATGGATAAAAATAAAAGAGGAAAATATGTTGGTGTGCTGG
>CAZKNB010000215.1:0-2710 GCA_964554075.1 uncultured Bacteroides sp. | reverse complement strand
TTAAAGTAGTACAAGAAGGTAGCAACACCCTCGAGCGCCTTCTTCGGTTGATCCTTAATCTCAATAACAAACTTAATCTCCGCCTTAGCCACACCACGCAGATTCTGCAGATTCTGCAAGTGCGCCACCAGACGAATGCTCTGTCCTGAAAGCACAGGCTGACCAAACTTCATCTTATCCATACCATAGTTAATCATCATCTTCAGATTATTAACCTCGATAATCTGATTCCACAGATGAGGCAACAGCGAGAGAGTCAGGTAACCATGCACGATAGTGCTATGGTAAGGGCTGTCGGTCTTAGCCTTCTCTGTATCCACATGGATCCACTGATGATCCAGCGTAGCATCGGCGAAGAGATTGATTCTCTCCTGCGGAACCTCCAGATAGTCAGAGATACCAAGCTGCTGACCGATGAGCTTTTCAAAATCCTCGTAAGAGTTTATAACTGTTTTATTCATAACCGTAATAATATCTAATTAAACCTTGATACTTTGAAACATTTCGCAAATTTATAAATAAAAGCTAACTTTGCACCAATCAAAACGCCATAAAAATTTGCATGTTGCACCACTTTTTTCACTCTATCGAGGGAATTGAGCTCCCTGCGCAGTTCACTTATCCCTTCCACTACACCCCGCATCCGCTCTCTGTGATTGCCGCCGGCGAGGTGCAGGACTACCTCACTTCCCATTACGATTTCTCGCCCGAGACCCACAAGGGGAAGATGTTCGGAGTGCTTGTGGTGCGCACGCCCGATGGCTCCCTTGGCTATCTTGCCGCCTTCTCCGGTCTGCTCGATGGCGCCGCCGTTCATCCCTATTTCGTGCCGCCCGTCTACGACCTCACCCGTCCCGATGGCTATTTCCGTATCGAGGAGTCGCACATCAGCGACATCAATCTCCGCGTTGCCGCCATCAAGGATAGCGATGCCTATCGTGCGGCGAAGGGTCGTGCCGAGAGTGTGCGTCGTGAAGCAGCGGAGGCCATAGAGGCAGCCAGACGTACCATGCGCCAGGCCAAGGAGGAGCGCGACCGTCGTCGCCATCAGTCGCTGACCGATGATGAGCGCGAGGCCATGGTGCGCGAGAGTCAGTATCTCAAGGCAGAGACCAAGCGTGTGGAGCGCCATTGGGGTCAGCAGTGCGCTGAGGCTGAGGCTGCGCTTCGTGAGCTCGACGAGTCGATTGCCTCGCTCAAGGAGGAGCGTCGCCAGCGTTCGGCAGCGTTGCAGGACTGGCTCTTCCGCCAGTTCGTCATGCTCAATGGTCGTGGCGAGTCGGTGGCGTTGCCAGAGCTCTTTGTCGACACGCCGCAGGGCACTCCGCCAGCCGGGGCGGGAGAGTGTGCAGCTCCCAAGCTCCTTCAGTATGCCTACCTCAACAATCTCCAGCCGATAGCTATGGCAGAGTTCTGGTGGGGTGCATCGCCGAAGAACGAGGTGCGCATCGACCGTGAGTACTATCCCGCTTGCCAAGGCAAGTGCGGCCCAATCCTCCGCTTCATGCTTCAGGGACTCGACGTGGAGCCCAATCCGCTGGATGAGATTCACACCGCTCCGCGTGGTGAGGTTGAGATTCTCTATGAGGATCGATGGCTGATGGTGGTCTGCAAGCCGCATGACATGCTTTCTGTCCCCGGACGCGAGAGCAGCCGTTCGCTGATTGACTCCCTGAGAAGTCATCTTAGTGGGGCTTCAGACTGCCCTTGCTGCAGTTCTGATGCAGAATCTTCTGGCAGTTCTGATGCAGAGCTTCAAGGAAGTTCTGATTCGGAATTTCCTAGTAGTTCTAATTCAGAGCTTCAAGGCGGTCATGTTTCAGAGCTTCAAGGCGGTCATCAGCATGGCAACTCAGATAAGGCTGTAGAACCGCTTGTTGTTCATCGTTTGGATATGGCTACCTCCGGTTTGCTGATTGTAGCCAAGGACCCCGCCACCCATGCAGCGCTACAGCGTCAGTTTGAGCAGCGCACCGTCAGCAAGCGCTATAAGGCGATACTTGAGGGCACCGGACTTCCCGCCGAGGGAACCATCTCCCTTCCTCTTGCTGCCGACTATCTCAATCGTCCCCGTCAGCTTGTGGACCACGTTGCGGGCAAGGAGGCGGTGACCCATTATCGTGTGATTCGCGAGACCGAGGATGGCCGCACCCACATCTATTTCTATCCCAAGACGGGTCGCACCCATCAGCTTCGTCTTCATGCCGCCCATGCCGACGGGCTCAATGCTCCCATCGTTGGTGACACCCTCTATGGCTGTCCCTCCGACCGTCTCTATCTCCATGCCGAGAGCATCACCTTCGTCCATCCCGCCACTGGTGAAGAGATGACAATAGTTCGCGAAGCCGATTTCTAGTCGAACTCTAAGTCTTATCATACCATTCTGCGGAGCTCCAACGAATTCTCTCTTCATCCTGCTGAGGTTATGCGAATTATCTCTTCATTCTGCGAAGGTTCAGCGGGTAATCTCTTCATTTTTAATGATGAATCAGAAAAATATTTCTTTTTGCAGAACTTTTCTCGCTCCCCCATTGTTTACATATCAACAGCAATAACCGATTTACGGGGAGCGCCTATGTGAATATCCGTCTCCCGACCCATAAGCCTTAAGAGAAACAGGTGTGGCTACTCACAGTTTGTGGCCTATCATGTTTTATTGTTTGTGTTTTGGCGGCATGGCAGCGCGAGCTACCGTGCCGTTTTTTCTTTG
>CAZKNB010000214.1:0-2733 GCA_964554075.1 uncultured Bacteroides sp. | reverse complement strand
GCACCGCCTTAGTCTCCTGGTAGAGATATGTCTTGTTGGCAGAGCCACCACCCTTAGCCACGCAGAGGAAGCGGTATTCCATACCCTCGGTAGCCTCGAGGTCGATCTGAGCAGGGAGGTTGCACTTAGTGTTCACCTCCTCGTACATAGTGAGCGGAGCATTCTGCGAGTAGCGCAGGTTCTCTGTGGTGTAGTTCTCGTATACGCCACGTGCCAACTCCTCCTCGTCGCAGTAGCCAGTCCAAACCTGCTGGCCCTTCTCGCCGTGGATGATGGCAGTACCGGTGTCCTGACAAACAGGGAGCTGACCCTTGGCAGCAATCTCTGCATTGCGGAGCATGGTGAGAGCAACATACTTGTCGTTGTCGCTAGCCTCGGGATCGCTGAGGATCTTAGCCACCTGCTCGTTGTGTGAACGGCGCAACATGAACGATACGTCGTGGAAGGCAGCCTGAGCCATGAGAGCCAGTGCGCCCTTCTCAATCTTCAAGATTGGTTTTCCGTCGAACTCGCTGACCGAAACCATTTTGTCGGTAAGCTTGTAATACTGTGTCTTGTCCTCGCCATGCTCGAACATGGGTTGGTAAACAAAAGGAACTCTTGCCATAATCTATTTACGTATAATCAGTTTTCTTTAATTGCTACAAAGGTAGTAAAATTTTATTTCATCCTTTTGATGCGTCTCATCATTTTCATTATGCCCAGCGTCTCTTCGAAGACCTCCTTGGCAAGCGTCTGCATCACGGGATTCTTCTTCGGGTCGCCATTCACATTGATGAAGTCCTCTCTGATGTCCGACTCGCGTGCATGGTCTATTCCGTAGCTTGGCGGGATGTCGTCGACCTTTGTCTTCTTGTTGACGAAGTCGGTCTCTGCCTTCCTCATCGCCTCCTCCTTCATCAGTCCGGAGTCGAAAGCGTAGGATGTGACAATCTTAGATAATTCGTAGACCGAGAACTTGTCAAGCGACTTGTTCCAGATAAGCTTAATGAGGTGGCGAACGTAGTTCCACTCATACTCATCGTAGTTGGACTTAATCTCGGCGAAGCGCTTCTCGAGAGCCTCCAGGGTGGCGATTCTGCCACGGTCGAGGTCGTTCATCAGCGATACGACAACCTCGGTGGGCACAATCATGCCTGCCAGATCCGACCACTCCTTAGCCTCAACGTCGCCGGTGCCCTTCAGGCGCTTGCGAACGGCGTCACTGCTGTCGCAGTCGGTGTCCTTAAGTCGCTTGTAGAACTTAGTGCCGACATACCAGTTGAAGGCGCGGACATAATTGTCCTTACCCCTCTTGGCAGCAGAGAGTCGCATCAGCATACCCTTGTAATCGTATGCCGCGTTGTCGGACTCGGCGTCCTCGTCCTCGCCCTGCTTCTCCTTCTCACACGTCTCGACAAAGTCGCGAAGGGCGAGGAAGCCGCGGAAGCAGGCGGACATGGTGTATGGATTGAACATTTCGAAGTTCAGTATGTCGAGCTGGTCGTCATCGGTGCGGCCGTCGCGCGCAGGCCATTTGAGCGAATCGCGCATAGAGCCGATGCGGGCCAGATTGATGCCCGGCACGAGGTAGCTCTTGCCACTCTCCTCAAGGATGTATGAGAAGGGGATATTGCTTGTGTCGGGATGGCAGGTGTGGCGACCCTTGACGAGGGTGAAGGCGCCGATATGAGCAGGCCAGAGCACATAGGAGTCTGAAGCCGTCTTGCATCCGCGCTCCATGATTCCCTGATACATAGGGCCGAGGCCATAGCCATGGTTGCTCTGATTGGTTCCCGAGCCGGCATTCATAAATGAGAAGAGACCGGCGATGAGGAGAGTCGACTTATGGTGACTGACGGTGTAGGGACCGGCGAAGAGCGAACAAGCCTCGCCATTCTCCATGTGGCAGTTGCTGAAGAAGAGGGAGTCGACGGCAGAGAAGCCGCGACCTACGTGGCACGCCTGACCGATGAAGCAGCGGGTCAGCAGTGCGCCCTCGTCGACATGTGAGCCGGAGGAGATGATAAACTCGTCGGCAATCACTCCGTCGCCCACGCTGACAGGTGCCTTGGCGTTACTGTTGATGCTTCCGCACGTCAGTCGCTTGGCGCCGTGGAGGGTGGCATGGCTGCCGATGTTCACCTCGCGGATGGTTCCGCAGTCGGTGATCACTGTTGCCTCGCCAATCTTACCACGGTTAGGGTCGATGGTGGCAACATATTTCTTGATAACCTGTTTCAGACGTTCAACCGTTTTTGGGCGGTAGCGATATATCGCCATGATGTAGGCCTGCTGAGCGGAGAGGCGGTCGTGGATGGTGACTTCACGTCCGCCGGCCTCGTTGACAGTGGTAACCTCGATGCCGTTGCCGAAGCGCGGTTTCGGATCCTCGTCCGGGGCGTCGGTGCGGTCGGAGGGCGCAACGATGATGTCCACATTAGAGATGCGGCAGTCGTTGGCGATGTCGTAGTTAGCTATGTATTCGTGTACATCCTCCACAAGGCAGTCGTCGCCGATGGTGACGTTGTGGAGCGCCACATTGCGCAGTCCGGAGTGGCGCGGCACTCCGCCCTCAAGCGTAAACACCTTGTTGAAGGCACCGAGCTGCACATTGCCCGAGAAGCGCACGTTGCGGACATTGTCCGCCTTGAACTGTTCGCTCACGGTGACCGCAGCCCAGTCGGATGCCTCGCAGCCTTGTCGTTCCAGCTGAGACACTTCCTCAGCCGTCAAATTTCTGTATTTCATTAT
>CAZKNB010000213.1:0-2743 GCA_964554075.1 uncultured Bacteroides sp. | reverse complement strand
CGTACCAGAAGCTATAGTTACCGGCAAAGAGGTTGATCTTGCCGTAGTCGATGTCGACAGTATGGGTGCAGACAGAATCGAGGAAGTGACGGTCGTGGCTGACCACGAGCACTGTATGCTCGAAGTTTGAGAGATACTCCTCAAGCCATGTCACGGTGTCCATATCGAGGTCGTTGGTAGGCTCATCGAGCAGGAGGTTGTCGGGGTTGCCGAAGAGAGCCTGTGCCAGCATGACACGCACCTTCTCCTTACCGCTAAGCTCACTCATCTGAGTGTAGTGTTTATCCTCCTTGATGCCCAGACCGCTGAGCAGTGTGGCAGCGTCGCTCTCGGCATTCCATCCGTCAAGCTCGGCAAATTTCTCTTCGAGTTCAGAAACCTTGAGTCCATCCTCGTCGGTGAAGTCGGCCTTGGCATAGAGCTCCTCGCGCTGCTTCATGATGTCCCAAAGCACGCTGTGACCCATCATCACGGTGTCCATGACGCTGTAGGCATCCCACTTGAAGTGGTCCTGGCTAAGCACTGAGAGACGCTCGCCCGGTCCGAGCTGAACGGTTCCGGTGGTCGGCTCGAGGTCGCCGTAGATGGTACGAAGGAAGGTGGATTTTCCGGCACCGTTGGCACCGATGATTCCGTAAATGTTGCCGTTGGTAAACTTAAGGTTCACGTCGTTGAACAGGACCCTTTTTCCAAACTGAACAGAAAGATTCGAGACTGTTATCATATTCTATCGTTATCCTATATAATTTATAGTTAGTTATCGGCTGCAAAGATAAACATTTTGCTCCATAACTGCAACTCGGTGTATGCCAATATGACAGAAAGTATTATCTTTGTGCCCCGATATGGGCTGCAATGAGGCACCCACTGCCACAGCAGCGACAAAATGGCAAAGTTTTTGTAGCAAAGAATGTGGACTACACATATATAAGATAATAGGAGAATAAGATATATGACAGCAGAAAATCAACAACCAATTGACAATCAGGAAGAACTGAACACCCAGGAGAGTAACGAACAGCCTATCGCCGAGGAGCAGAACGAGGCTCAGGAGGCTGCAGCAGAGAACACCGAAGAGGCTCCCGCAGAGGAGGTCAGCGAGGTGGACGCTCTGAAGGCTGAACTTGAGGATCAGAAGGACAAATATTTGCGCCTGGCTGCCGAGTTTGACAACTACCGCAAGCGTACCATGAAGGAGAAGAGCGAACTGATTCTGAATGGTGGCAAGAAGTGCATCGAGAGCATCCTGCCGGTGGTCGACGACTTCGAGCGCGCTCTCAGCAACATGGAGAAGGCGACCGACGTTGACGCCGTGAAAGAGGGCGTGGCGCTCATCTACAACAAGTTTACCGCTTCGCTGGCTCAGAACGGCGTGAAGAAGATTGAGGCTACAGGCCAGCCACTCGACACCGACTTCCACGAGGCCATCGCCGTAATCCCCGCTCCTACCGAGGAACAGAAGGGCAAGATTATCGACTGCGTACAGACGGGCTACATGCTCAACGACACTGTGCTCCGTCACGCTAAGGTGGTAGTTGGTGAATAAAGATTAGTTTTAGAGAGGAAGGGCATTTGCTTTATGGAAAAGAGAGATTATTATGAGGTGCTGGGCGTCGAAAAGACAGCTACAGCCGACGAGATAAAGAAGGCTTACAGAAAGAAGGCCATCCAGTATCACCCCGACAAGAATCCGGGCGACAAGGAGGCTGAGGAGAAGTTCAAAGAGGCTGCCGAGGCTTACGAGGTGCTGAGCAACCCCGACAAGCGTGCACGCTACGACCAGTTCGGTCATGCCGGAATGGGCGGTGCAGCCGGTGGCGGAGGTCCGTTCGGCGGCGGCTTCAGCGGCAACATGAACATGGACGACATCTTCTCTATGTTTGGTGACATCTTCGGTGGTCACTCCGGCTTCGGCGGCGGTTTCGGCGGCGGCGGACAGACTCAGCAGAGACGTTTCCGCGGAAGCGACCTGAGAGTGAAGGCTAAGCTGACACTGAAGGAGGTTTCCGAGGGCGTGGAGAAGAAGTTCAGACTGAAGAAGTACGTGCAGTGCTCTTGCTGCCACGGTAGTGGCGCTGAGGGCGACGGCGGTACAGAGACTTGTAAGACTTGCCACGGAACGGGCTCAGTTGTCCGCACCCAGCAGACTATCCTCGGCGCAATGCAGACACGCGTCACATGTCCGGACTGCGGCGGTGAGGGTAAAATCATCAAGAATAAGTGTAAGCAGTGTGGCGGCGACGGTATCGTCTATGGCGAGGAGATTGTCAGCGTGAAGATTCCTGCCGGAGTTGCCGAGGGCATGCAGCTCTCAATGAACGGCAAGGGTAACGCCGGAAAGCACAACGGTGTGCCGGGCGACCTGCTGATTGTCATCGAAGAGGAGCCGCATCCGGAGCTTATCCGCGACGACAACGACCTTATCTACAACCTGCTGCTGAGCGTGCCTACAGCTGCTCTGGGTGGTACGGTGGAGATTCCGACCATCGACGGCAAGGTGAAGGTTAAGATTGAGCCGGGCACTCAGCCGGGCAAGGTGATGCGTCTGCGTGGCAAGGGTCTGCCGAGCGTAAACAGCTACGGCACAGGCGACCTCCTGGTGAACGTGAGCGTCTACATCCCTGAGACAATGACGAAGGACGAAAAGGCTGCCATGGAGAAGATGGCTGCATCAGATAGCTTCAAGCCTAATCCATCGCTCAAGGAGAAGATATTCAGGAAATTCAGAAGCCTGGTAGATTAA
>CAZKNB010000212.1:0-2773 GCA_964554075.1 uncultured Bacteroides sp. | reverse complement strand
GGCACAAATATAACGCAGATATTTATATAAACACTATCTTTGAGCACATTTTTTCGATGAAAAAGTCAAAAAAAGAGCTTGGCGGAGATTTTCTGCCATTTATTCGCTCTTTTGCCCGCCCGGCAGTCGCCGATGCGGGGACCAGAAAAGTGGAAACTTAACTAATTATATATACTTACCAGGATATGAAGAATATTATTATTGCAATTGACGGTTTCTCATCTTGCGGAAAGAGCACGATGGCCAAGGATCTTGCCAGAGAGATTGGATACATATATATAGATAGTGGTGCGATGTATCGTGCCGTCACTCTCTACGCCATGCAGAATGGCATCATTGCCGATGGCTCCATCGACGAGGAGAGACTGCGCAAGGAGATTTCTGATATCCATATCGAGTTTAAGCTGAATGCCGCAACTGGTCGCCCCGACACATATCTCAACGGAGTGAATGTCGAGGGTAAGATTCGTACGCTCGAGGTATCGAACAACGTAAGCCCGATCAGCGCCATCGGTTTCGTGCGCGAGGCTATGGTGGCAGAGCAGCAGAAGATGGGCGAGAAGAAGGGAATCGTGATGGATGGCCGCGACATCGGTACAACCGTTTTCCCAAATGCAGAGCTTAAGATCTTCGTGACTGCATCGGCTGAGATCAGGGCGCAGCGCCGCTACGACGAGCTGAAGGCTAAGGGCGACGTGACCGACTTCGACAAGATTCTGGAGAACGTGAAGAGCCGCGACCACATCGATCAGACTCGTGCGGTGAGTCCGCTTCGCAAGGCAGACGACGCCATCCTGCTCGATAACTCCACAATGACCATCGCCGAGCAGAAGGAGTGGCTTTACGAACAGTATAAGAGAGCTGCGGAGGCTTAAACCAACAGAGGCAATCTTATGGAGATAAATATAGATAAGGATTCGGGCTTCTGCTTCGGCGTGGTGACAGCCATCCGCAAGGCGGAGGAGGAGCTGGCCAGCAGCGGAAAGCTCTACTGCCTGGGCGACATCGTTCACAATGGACGCGAGGTGGAGCGACTGAATCGCATGGGACTCATCACCATCAACCGCGAAGAGTTTGAGCAGCTCCACGATGCAAAGGTGCTGCTCCGCGCGCATGGCGAACCACCCGAGACCTACGAGACAGCCCGACGAAACAATATAGAGATAATAGATGCCACCTGCCCCGTGGTGCTTCGCCTTCAGAAGCGCATCAAGCAGGAGTTTGACAGTCGCGAGAATGGCGACAAGCAAATCGTGATTTATGGTCAGAAGGGACATGCCGAGGTGTTGGGTCTGGTCGGTCAGACCCACGGCGAGGCCATTGTCATTGAGCATAAAGATGAGGTCGAGCGCCTCGATTTCAGCCGCGACATAAGCATCTATTCGCAGACCACCAAGTCGCTCGACGAGTATCGCGAGATTGTCGAGGAGATTAAGGAGCGCATAGCTCCCGAAGCCACCTTCAACAACTACGACACCATCTGTCGTCAGGTGGCCAACCGCATGCCGAATCTCCGTGCCTTCGTAGCTGCCCACGAGCTTATCTTCTTCGTCAGCGGCAAGAAGAGCTCCAACGGAAAGATTCTCTTCAGCGAGTGTCTGAAGGTCAATCCGAATTCACATCTTATAGATAGTGTGGAGGAGATAGACTATTCGCTGCTGCAGGGCATCAAGTCTGTGGGAATCTGCGGAGCCACCTCAACCCCGAAGTGGCTTATGGAGCAGGTGCAGGAGGCGATAGAGCGACATCATCAATAGGCGGAGCGGTACTTGCCCTCCTCCTTATCCTCAAGCATGTTCAGGTAGGATGTGTAGCGCGACTCACTGATGAGGTGCTTCTCGACAGCCTCGCGTACGGCACAGCCCGGCTCGTGGCGGTGTGTGCAGTTGCCATACTTGCAGTTGGCAGCCTCGCGGAAGATCTCGGGGAAGTAGTGGCCAATCTCCTCAACCTCCATGTCGAAGGTACCGAAACCCTTGATTCCCGGAGTGTCGATGATATATCCATCCTCGAAGGGGAACATCTCCGAGAAGGTCGTCGTATGCATTCCCTTGTTGTGGTAGGCAGAAATCTCGCCCGTCTTCACCTCTATTTCAGGCAGCAGCGCGTTGATAAGCGTTGACTTTCCCACTCCCGAGTGGCCCGAGAAGAGCGTAATCTTCCCGCGAAGCTCCTCGCGGATAGTGTCGATGCCGTTGCCGTCGAGGGCAGAAATCTTAAAGCAGGGATAGCCTATGGTCGTATAAAGATTGATGAGCGCCTCGAGATAACGGGAGTCATCCTCGTTGTAGGCGTCCACCTTGTTGAAAACCAGCTTCACCGGCACACGATAGGCCTCCGCCGTAGCTAGGAAGCGGTCGATAAAGATGGTCGATGTCTCCGGATAGTTGACAGTCACCACCAGCAAACACTGGTCGAGGTTTGCCGCCAGAATGTGCGACTGCTTGGAGAGATTGGAAGAGCGGCGCACGATGTAGTTCTTTCGCTCCTCAATCTCATTGATGAAGGCGGTGCCCTCCTGGTTCAGAGTAATCTGAACCCTGTCGCCCACGGCGACAGGGTTAGTACTCTTGATGCCCTTCAGGCGGAAGTTACCCTTAATCTTGCAATCTATCAGCTGTCCATCCTCGGTTTTCACCTGATACCAGCTGCCAGTATTCTTAATTACGAGTCCTTTCATTCTCCTTCCTTCATCCTTAAACGGTCATAATCTCTTTGTCCTTCTCGGCGAGCATATCGTCAATCTGCTTGATATACTTGTCGTGAATCTTCT
>CAZKNB010000211.1:0-2776 GCA_964554075.1 uncultured Bacteroides sp. | reverse complement strand
CATGAAAGAACTTATAGTAGGAATCGGAGAGGCACTCTGGGACGTGCTTCCCGAAGGAAAGAAACTTGGTGGTGCTCCGGCAAACTTTGCCTACCACGTGTCGCAGTTCGGACTTAACGGATGTGCCATCAGCGCCATCGGTGAGGACAAGCTGGGTGCTGAAATCATTGAGCAGCTCGACTCGCGCTGCCTCAACCATCATATTGATGTAGTACCCTACCCGACGGGAACCGTTCAGGTGGAGATCGACCAGGCGGGAATACCGCAGTACGACATCAAGGAGAATGTGGCGTGGGACAATATCCCCTTCACTCCCGCCCTCGAGGAGATGGCGACGGAGACCAAGGCTGTCTGCTTCGGATCGCTGGCTCAGCGCTCAGTGGTGTCGCGCCAGACCATTAACCGCTTCATCGACTCAATTCCCGAGAAGAACGACCCGCTGATTGTCTTCGACATCAACCTGCGTCAGGGCTTCTACACCAAGGAGACGATATGCGACTCCATGCGCAAATGCAACATCCTTAAGATTAATGATGAGGAGCTGGTCACCGTGAGCCGCATCTTCGGCTATCCTGGAATCGACCTTCAGGACAAGTGCTGGATTCTTCTCGGCAAGTACAACCTGAAGATGCTCATCCTCACCTGCGGCGTGAACGGCAGCTACGTCTTCACTCCGGGCAATGTCTCCTTCGTCGAGACTCCGAGGGTTGAGGTGGCCGACACAGTCGGTGCGGGCGACTCATTCACCGCTGCCTTCATTTCATCAATCATAAAGGGTAAGTCGATAAAGGAGGCTCACCGCACCGCCGTAGATGTTTCGGCATTCGTCTGCACGCAGAACGGCGCAATGCCTGTGTTGCCGGAGAAGTATAGGTTATAGTTGTCGGTCAGCGACAACTACAACTCCTCCGTTGCACGGGATGTTGACCGTAATCTCCTGTCGCTTGCCGACCTTCGTCTGCACGCTGCTGCCCTCCAGACGCTCGTTGTCGCTGAAGAGGGTCACCGTCTGTCCGGCCTTGAGCATAGGCAGCGAGAGCTTCATCTTGCGCGGAGTCTGCTCCGCATTGATGCCTGCGATGTACCATTTGTCACCATGACGGCGCGCCATGACCACGTAGCGACCGGGATAGCCATCGATGAACTTCACCTCGTCCCACGTTGTCGGCACCGCCTTCATGAAGTCCAGCGCCCACGATGGAGCGTCGGTCAGGTTGTTCGGTGCCAGGGCGAAATGCTGGAAGGCGCTCTGGAACATCACTGCGACGGCCAGAGCGAAGACGTCCGACGTGCGTCGGCGATTGCCCTTCTCGTCGTTTGCCTCATTGTAGTATTTGTTCAGTGTGCTGCCTCCGAAGTCCATCGCAGCCACGGTGTTGCGGATAAAGGGATGGAGACAGGCGTTGTAGGCCTCCGAGTCGCAGAAGCTCTGCATGAACATCATGTTCTCGCTGGCCAGCACAGCCTCGGCAGCCACGAAGTTCGGGTACATTCGCTCCCAGCCTCTGGGCAGTGTGCAGCCGTGTACAAGCACCATCAGGCCGAAGTCGTTGGCGTCGGCGAACACCTCCTCATAGAGTTGCATCGTCTGCTGCTTGTCGCTGCCCCAGAAGTCCACCTTGATGCCTCGCACCCCGATGCTCTTCATCCACGCCATCTCACGTCGGCGCACGATGATGTTGTTCATCAGGTTGCGCGGGCCTTGAGGAGCGTCGTTCCAGTATCCATTAGAGTTGTACCAGAGGAAGAGCGAAACGCCCTTGCTCTTGGCGTAGCGCGCCAGTTCCTCCACGCCTTCGCGTCCCACCTGAGTGTCCCACAGTGCATCGACAAGCACGCTCTCGTAGCCCATCTCGGCACTAAAGTCGATGTATCTCTTCTGCATATCGAAGTTCATGCTGCTGTCTCCGGCGATAATCCAGCTCCACGAGCCCTTTCCGTATCGTGCTGAATAGTCGGTTGAAGGCTCATAGCGCGGAGTGACAAGGTCGTAGGCCACGGTTGTCTCCATGATTGGAGCGAGAGTCTCGCCGATGGTCACCGTGCGCCACGGTGTGTAGCCAGGCAGCGAGATGCCCGGTGCAGCAGATCCGTTGCCGTTCATCTCCTCCGGCTGAGGATAGCCGATGGTGTAGAGTCCATCCTCGTGCCCCATCAGTCGGCTGCCGCAATAGAGTCCGTCGACCCCAGTTTCGGAGATGAGTGTCCAGCCCTTGTCGCCATTGTGGAAGAGGCATGGGAAGGAGTATCCCTCGCCGATGCCATTCTTTCCCATCGTGTCGTCTGCCACGTATTGAGTCTCGTAGCTCGGATAGGTGCGCGACCATCCCTCCATGGCTTTCGACATTGGGCAGATGAATGTCGTTGTTCCCTCGGGCAGGCGGAATCCTGTTGCTTCACTCTTCACCACGCAGCAGAGCAGTGTTCCGCGTTGGTGTATCTGGTATCTGAAGGCGACGTCGCAGTTGCTGACGCGAAACTCCACGTCGAATGCCTTCGCTCCGTCCTTTGCGAAGCTGAATGTCTGGCTGTTGGCGCGATAGTCCACGTGCGATGACTTGATATTTGGGATTGAGTATGTGTCGGTTATGGTGGTAATCTCGGATGTTCCTGTCAGGGCGACGCCTTGGGTATAGTCGCCGATATTGGTGTCGACTCCGAGTGGTGACGTCAGCAGGAATTCTGTTCCGTCGCGCGTCACGCTGTAAACGGGTTTACCCTCCTGACACTCTACCTTGACGCAGATATGTCCGTCCGGGCTTAACAGGGTGGTTTG
>CAZKNB010000210.1:0-2777 GCA_964554075.1 uncultured Bacteroides sp. | reverse complement strand
TGGCACTCATCAAGCAGAAGGGACTCGACATGCCCATCTACAGCGACAGCCGCACAGCCCAGTCGTGGGTCAGACAGAAGAAGTGCAAGACCAAGCTGGAGCGCACACCAAAGACAGAACAGCTGTTCCAGATGATTGAACGCGCCGAGGCATGGCTGCGCAACAACTCCTACACCACGAAAATCATCAAGTGGGAGACTCAGGACTGGGGAGAGATTCCTGCCGACTTCGGAAGAAAATAGAGTGAATCCGGATCTGGCGCCAGCCAGCCACTACTTCAATCGGCGGGTCAGATACCTTACGGGATACCACACGGAGGCAAAGCTGACCACGATCACCGTAACGATAATCACCAGCACATCCATCAGACGTACACTGACCGGATAGGCGTCGACAACGAAGTTTCCGCCATTGCCAAGAGTGATGAAGCCGTAGCGCTGCTGAGCGTAGCAGAGGGCAAGTCCGATGACAATACCTATCAGCGCGCCACACACCGAAATCATGGCACCCTCGAAGAGGAAGATGCGGCCAATCAGACGGCTGTCAGCGCCCAGACGACGCAGAGTGATGATGTCGTCGCGCTTGTCGAGCATCAGCATTGAAAGGGAGCCGATGACATTGAAGCACGCCACAACGAGAATAAACGTAAGGAAGAGATAGGAGACAAACTTCTCCACACTCACTATGCGGAAGACGTCAGCCTGCTGCTCGTATCGATTCAATACCAGATAGTCGCTGCCGAGTTGCTGCTCCAGACGGCGCTGGAAGTCGTCGACATTTGTTCCCGGCTTCAGCTTCAGCTCTACAGCCGAGACTTCGGTGTCATAGTCCAGGAGGCGACGTACGAAGGAGAGCGACGTCAGTATGTACTGACTGTCATACTTCTGCTGGTTGACCACGAAGATCACGCCCGGCGAGAAGAGGTAGTCCGTGTTGAACGAGGTGGCGGGATTGCTCATATTGACGCGCTCATTGCGCTTCGGCACATAAATCTGCAGCGGGTCGACAAACATAAGACCCGTGCCCAGCGTACCAACCAGGTCACCACCCATAACGGCATAGTCGACTATGGAGTCGTGGAGCATGAACTCGCCCGCTCCATAGAGTATGCTGTCGATAGCCGTCAGCTGCTCGAAATTATCCTCTACACCCTTTATGGTCGCCATCGCCTGACGGTCGCGATACTGCACCATGGCATTCTCCTCCAGGGTCTCCGTGAAGACCTCCACCTCAGCCATCTTGCGCACTCCGGCCACCGCCGGGGCTGTAGCGTCGAACACCTTACCCTCGCGGGCACTTATCTTCAAGTCGGGGTCGAACGAAGTGAAAAGCTGCTCCGTCATCTCCTGGAATCCATTAAAGACGGAGAGGGTGCATATCATCGCCACGGTCGCCAGGATGACGCCGCAGACCGATACGCCCGAAATCACATTGATGGCATTGTGTTTCTTCTTAGAGAAGAGGTAACGCTTGGCTATGTAGAGGGGTAATCTCATTTAAGCAGAGAGTCGATTTTCTCGATATAGTCGAGCGAGTCGTCAATGAAGAACTTGAGCTCAGGGATGATGCGCAGCTGATGGCGAACGCGTGTGCCCAGTTCGTAGCGTATTGACTTCATGTTGGCATTGACATTCTTGACAATCTCTTCACCCTTGTCCGAGGGGAACACGCTGAGATAAACGCGTGCGATGCTCATATCGGGGCTGATGCGTACGGCGCTGACAGAGATGAGCACACCGTGCATCGCCTTTGTCTGGAGCAGGAATATCTCGCTGAGCTCCTTCTGCAACAATCGTGCAATCTTACTTTGGCGGGTTGTTTCCATATAAATCTTCTTCTTTCTTTAGTTTTATTATTGATAATGAATGCTTCGTCTGTCTTGTCGGCGCTCACCTCTTACGGATGATGGTCAGACCGTCGCGCAGCGGGAGAATGACGCGCTCCACGCGCGGGTCCTTCGCCACGAGGTCGTTAAACGCCATGATGCCGCGTGTCTGCTGATCGCTTGGCGCGGGAGTCTCGACGACGTGTCCATCCCAGAGAGTATTGTCGGCCAGTATGTATCCACCGGGATTCATGTGGCTGAGCACCATCTCGTAGTACTCGATATACTTTCGCTTGTCGCCGTCGACGAATGCCATGTCGAAGGTGACGCCCAGCGAGGGCACCAGCTTCAGTGCATCGCCGATGTAGAACTTAATCTTGTCGGCATACGGCGAACCCTCGAGCCACGGGCGGGTGAAATCCTCCTGCTCGTCGTTAATCTCGAAGGTATGGAGCATTCCGCCCTCGCCCAGCCCTTCGGCGAGGCAGAGAGCGGAATATCCACTATATGTTCCTATCTCCAGAATCTGCTTCGGCCTGATCATCTCTACCAGCATCTTAAGCAGTCGTCCCTGCAGGTGACCCGAAGCCATGCGCGGACGCAGCAGCTTCACGTGAGTCGCCCGATAGAGCGCCTTCAGATAGTCGCTCTCGGGGTCGATGTGGTTGAGGACGTACTCCTCCATCAGGTCGGAATCGTTGATCATAAGCCTTCTCTCCGATTCAGATTAAAGATAACGGTTGCTGTTTGGCAGAACTGTCTCGTCGGCATGCTTCAGAGCGTCGCCAACGACGTTGATCTCAAGGAATGAGGTATTTGTACCTGCCTTACCGCTACTCAGGTAGCCCACCATGTCGTCGTTAGTCAGCTTACCCTCCTTGACGAGGCGACGAAGAGCAGCGAAGTAGTACTCCTGACCGTTGGCAAGCTCAGGCATGTAGATAGCCTCAAC
>CAZKNB010000209.1:0-2780 GCA_964554075.1 uncultured Bacteroides sp. | reverse complement strand
CGTGTTCGCACACGATGTCGTAACTATACTGATACTGAACAAAATATAAAATTCTTTCAAAGTATTTATTCACTTTTGTTTTGATATTACAAAAAAAAATGTGAGATTTGCAATCACAAGAGTAGCAGATAGCTACTTGAATTTTAAAACTAATACATAAAAATAAAACTAGAATACCATGACAAAGAGCGCATTACAGGTAGCTAGAGCTGCTTATCAGCCTAAGTTGCCGAAAGCTTTGAAGAGCCCGGTGAAAGCAGTAGAGGGAGAACCTACTCAATCTGTAGCTGATCAGGAGGCTATTAAGAACCTTTTCCCTAATACATACGGCATGCCTATCGTCCGTTTTGAGGCGGCAGACAGCGAGAAGAGAGAGGCCATCAACGTTGGCGTCATCCTCTCCGGTGGTCAGGCTCCTGGCGGACATAACGTCATCTCCGGATTGTTCGACGGAATCAAGGCTCTTAACCCCAAGTCTCGTCTGTTTGGCTTCATCCTTGGCCCGGGCGGATTGGTTGACCACAACTACATGGAACTTACAGCCGAGATTATCGACGAGTATCGCAACACAGGCGGTTTCGACATCATCGGCTCAGGACGTACCAAGCTGGAGACAGTGGAGCAGTTTGAGAAGGGACGCGAGATTCTCGACATCCTCGGCATCAAGGCTCTTGTCATCATCGGTGGCGATGACTCCAACACCAATGCCTGCGTACTTGCAGAGTACTACGCTGCAAAGAACTATGGCATCCAGGTGATTGGCTGTCCTAAGACCATCGACGGCGACCTCAAGAACGACATGATTGAGGCTTCATTCGGCTTCGATACTGCTTGTAAGGTCTATTCAGAGGTCATCGGAAACATTCAGAGAGATTGCAACTCTGCACGTAAATACTGGCACTTCATCAAGCTGATGGGTCGCTCGGCTTCACACATCGCACTCGAATGTGCGCTCCAGGTTCAGCCGAACATCTGCATCGTCTCTGAGGAGGTTGAGGCTAAGAATATGTCGCTCGACGACGTCGTTACCTACATCGCCAAGGCTGTTGCCGACCGCGCTGCTCTGGGACGCAACTTCGGTACAGTTCTTATCCCTGAGGGTCTCATCGAGTTCATCCCTGCCATGAAACGACTCATAGCTGAACTGAACGACTTCCTCGCCAACAATGCCGAGGAGTATTCACATATCAAGAAGTCACACCAGCGTGACTACATCATCAGCAAGCTGTCGGCTGAGAACGCTTCCATCTATGCCAGCCTTCCGGAGGGCGTAGCTCGTCAGCTCACTCTCGACCGCGACCCGCACGGAAACGTTCAGGTTTCTCTCATCGAGACCGAGAAGCTGCTTGCCGAGATGGTTGGAACGAAACTGGCAGAATGGAAGGCTGAGGGTAAGTATGTGGGCAAGTTCGCCACTCAACACCACTTCTTCGGTTACGAGGGACGATGCGCTGCTCCGTCGAACTACGATGCCGACTACTGCTACTCACTTGGCTACACAGCTTCGCGCCTGATAGCAAGTGGTAAGACAGGCTACATGTCATCAGTGAGAAACACCACTGCTCCCGCCGAGGAGTGGATTGCAGGCGGTGTGCCTATCACTATGATGATGAACATGGAGCGTCGTCACGGCGAGATGAAGCCGGTTATCCAGAAGGCTCTGGTGAAGCTGGACGGAGCACCATTCAAGGCTTTCGCCGCACAGCGCGACAAGTGGGCCATCGAGACCGACTATGTATATCCGGGTCCTATCCAGTACTTCGGTCCTACAGAGGTTTGCGATCAGCCTACTAAGACATTGCGACTTGAACAGGGCAGATAAGCTCTGATGCTCATATTTTAGATTTTAAAATTCAAGCGGCAGACTTGCAGCGGGCATCACCGGCCGGCTGCACAGTCTCCCGCTTTTTTATGATAATGAATAGCAGAAGTACTACATCTCACAGGCGCAAGGCGCCGGCACGCCGACCATCGAGTCCGCGCGCAGCAAAAGGAAAGAAACGTAAAAAACGTGTGGAGTGGGAGATTCCTACCTGGCTCCGCAACCTGATTGCCGTCCTGATTTTTGCGGGTGTGCTCTATCTGCTCTTCTATCTCTTCATCCGTCCCTACTCATACCGCTGGAAGCCGTGTCAGGGCTTCAAGGCGTACGGCGTATGCGTGCCTTGCTGCTATGACGTCCATGGCATCGACATCTCTCACTATCAGGGCAAGATTGACTGGAATCGTGTGAAACAGGGCATCAATGAGGAGTTCCCCATCGAGTTCGTCTTTATGAAGGCCACCGAGGGTGGCGATATGGCAGATGAGAATTTCGCCCGCAACTTCGCTATGGCGGGCAAGATGGGCTTCATTCGTGGCGCCTACCATTTCTTCTCGCCCAAGACGGATCCCGCCAAGCAGGCGGACAATTTCATCAGCAACGTGAAGCTGCAGAGCGGCGACCTTCCTCCCGTGCTCGACGTTGAGAGCATCGGCAAGTGTTCGCCCGATAAGCTGCGCCGCAACGTGCTCATCTGGCTGCGTCGTGTGGAGAGCCACTATGGCGTGAAGCCTATCATCTATGCATCCTATAAGTTTAAGGAGAAGTATCTGAACGATACGGTTTTCGACAGCTATCCCTACTGGATTGCCCACTACTATGTTGATTCCGTGCGCTACGAGGGCAGCTGGCAGTTCTGGCAGCACTCAGATGTCGGCACCGTCCCCGGAATCAAGAACGATGTCGATCTGAATGTATTTAATGGTTCAATTGATGATCTCCGTCAGCTGACGCTAAA
>CAZKNB010000208.1:0-2799 GCA_964554075.1 uncultured Bacteroides sp. | reverse complement strand
CATCTCCGAACATCTCCTCGATTGACGGGAGGCGGCAAGCGTGCTCGTAGGAGAGCTTTGCCTGAAGACCGTCGAGGATGAAGTAGGTGCCGGCTGCTCCGTAGCCCCAGAAGTCGATGGAGCGGGTTGAGCGGACGTAATCCTCACCATTGGTGGTTGTGGCTACGGGACCCGCAACGAACTGGTTGTAATACTTTGCAAAGGCAGATACGTTCCACTTCTCTGTCGGCATGAGTCGGTACTGCAGGCCGGAGATGTTCTTGCGTGTCACCTTGTCGATTGGGTTTGTCTGTGCCTCGGCTGTGAGAAGCGAGGTGTTGACGCGACGGAAGGTGTTGATGACATGGTTGAATGTAAGTGTCTGGGCCTTGTTGATTCGGTAGTTCAGCGTACCTGTACCGTTCCAGTTGTGGTTGACAGCCTCCTGGTACTGGTAGCTCTGCTCACCCGGTGAGTTCAGCAGCGCCTTCTCGCCAAGCCAGTTGTACTTATATGATGCTGTGTCTATGTTTGTCGTCACGTCGCGGTTGTAGTTGGCGTTGAGTGTCACGTCGAGTCCCTTGGTGAAGAGGTTTCGCTTGTTGTACTCCACGCTAGGCATCAGCGAGTGGCCACGGCGATGCTTCTCGCCATAGACAATCTCCTGGCGGACGCCTGTCTGAATCTCCTTATACATATTTGAGTATCTCACTCCGAACATCAGCTTGTCTGCCCAGCTCTTTCCCGTCACGCCGAGCTTTCCGATGACAGCCTCGTTGTGGTAGGTATCGTTGAATCGCTTCACGCTCTGCTTGTTGGCACGGTCGATGCGGCCGGTCTCGAAGTCCTCAACCGGTGAGTTTACCTTATAGTCATTGTCAGAGTAGTTGACGAAGGCAGTCACCTCGTAGGTGAATCCGTTGTCGAGAGTCTGACCGAAATTGATGTTTCCCTTGTGAGTGTTGAATGATCCGAATGAGTAGGATGCGTCGGCAAACCATCCGCGACGGCGCTTGTTGGTCACGATGTTGACCACACCACCGATGGCATCCGTTCCGAAGCCTACTGGCACAACGCCCTTGTAGACCTCAATGCGATTGGCGAAACTTACGGGGATATTGTTGATGCCGAACGATGCTCCCACGCCCTCCTGAGGCACACCGTCGATGAATACCTTGACATGCTTGCCGCTGAATCCGTCGAGCATGAGCGACATGTCTGAACCGACACCGCCCGACTCGCGCAGCTTCATTCCCGGAGCCTTGGAGAGTGCGTCGCTAAGGCTCTTTGAGGAGTTCTGCATATCTTTTGTGTCGACAGCCACGGCGTTGAAAGCTGAGCGCTTCACGCGACCTACGCCCGATGCCATTACGACAACCTCGTCGAGCTCCACCTGTGAATCGGCAAGTGTGATGTTCATCTTCTGACGCTCACCTGTGAGGCGGACCGCCTTCTCAACAGTCTCATAACCGATGGCAGAGACCACGAGCGTATAGTTACCAGCGGGGGCGTGCAGGTAGTACATACCCTGCTCGTTTGTAGTGCAGCCGTAGCCTGTGTCCTTCAGTCGGACAGTGGCGTAGGCCATCGCCTCCTTCGCCTTTGTTATTACCTTTCCGCTCAGCACGTATCCGTTCTGCTGAGCCATTGCAACGACCACGCATATCATCATCAAGCTAGTGGTCAGAATCCTTTTAATACCTTGTTTCACCTTTATTTTTAGTTTAGCTATTTTCTTACAGTCGTGTTTTTCTGCACAAAAAAATAGTGTCCGTTCACCTCAAATTCGTTTCATAACTGGATTTACGTGAATGAACACTACTCGTTAACAACTACTCTTTTTTAAATTCGTTGCAAAGATACGGCAAAACAAGGCCTCGGCTCAATACCCACAAATGGGTAATAAGCCGAGGCAGATGGTGATTCTTGTAGCCAAAAATGATGACTAGTCCTAAAAAACAGCTATTTGAAGAGTTCAAGCTGGCCGTCGCCGCCCAGCAGGTTGAAGGTACGGCGGTGAACGGGAGTAGGACCGAACTCCGCAATTGCGGCACGATGTTTCTTCGTCGGGTAGCCCTTGTTGCCGTCCCAGCCATATTGCGGGTACTGACGATGAAGCTCCATCATGTAGTCGTCACGATAGGTCTTCGCCAGGATTGATGCGGCGGCTATCGACATATACTTTCCGTCGCCCTTGACCACGGTGGTATGTGGCAGGTCCTGATACTTCTTGAAGCGGTTGCCGTCAATCAGCAGGTACTCGGGACGTATCTTCAGTCCGTCCACCGCACGATGCATGGCCAGTATTGAGGCATTGAGTATGTTTATCTTGTCAATCTCCTCGGCTGTCACTATTCCTACAGCCCAAGCCAGAGCCTCGCGCTCTATGACCTCGCGCAGTGCGTAGCGCTGATGTTCGGTGAGCTTCTTTGAGTCATTGAGCATCTCGTTGCGGAAGTCCTTCGGCAGTATCACTGCCGCCGCATAGACCGACCCTGCCAGACAGCCGCGTCCCGCTTCGTCGCATCCAGCCTCAACAAGGCCCTCATTCATAAATGGCAATAACATAATACTTTTTTTAAAGTTTAAAGAGTTAAGAGTAAAGAGTAAAGTCTGGTTACTCCGCATTATTTTTCTTGAACTTCGGCGGCTATCTCGTAGCAGCGCAGCACATCTCTTTCATGCTTTTTCCGTTCAAAGATACGCCATTTATTCCAAACTGCCATTCTTTTCCTCGTCATCTTCCGCTAATGGGCTACTTCGTAACGACATAGTAACCGTTGCAGAGGTTCTGATGAACCCTTTCGCCTATCTCCGGCA
>CAZKNB010000207.1:0-2800 GCA_964554075.1 uncultured Bacteroides sp. | reverse complement strand
GCCTGCTCGTGCTCTGCGATGAGAGCCTCTACCTCCTCCTTAGTGAGGAGTGTGAATATCTTGATGTAGCGCTTAGCGTCCTCGTCGCTCACGTTGAGCCAGAACTGGTAGAACTTGTATGGCGATGTGTAGCGGGCGTCGAGCCAGATGTTGCCGGACTCTGTCTTGCCGAACTTACCGCCGTCGGCCTTTGTGATGAGCGGACAAGTCAGTGCGTAAGCCTCGCCACCGTTCATGCGGCGGATAAGCTCTGTACCTGTAGTGATGTTTCCCCACTGGTCCGAACCACCCATCTGGAGCTTACAGCCCTTAGTCTGGTTCAGGTGGTAGAAGTCGTAGCCCTGGAGCAGCTGATAGGTGAACTCGGTGAATGACAGACCGTCGCGAGCCTCACCGTTGAGACGCTTCTTCACGGAGTCCTTCGCCATCATATAGTTCACGGTGATGTGTTTACCAATGTCGCGAACGAAGCCAAGGAAAGAGAACTCCTTCATCCAGTCGTAGTTGTTGACAAGTTCTGCACGGTTTGGAGCGTCGCTCTCGAAGTCGAGGAACTTGGCAAGCTGCTGACGGATGCATGCCTGATTGTGGCGGAGAGTCTCCTCGTCGAGCAGATTACGCTCGGCAGACTTTCCTGAAGGGTCGCCAATCATACCTGTTGCACCGCCGATAAGCGCCAATGGCTTATGGCCGCAACGCTGGAAGAGACGAAGCATCATCACACCGCAAAGGTGACCGATATGGAGTGAATCGGCTGTCGGGTCGATTCCCAGATATGCCGTTACTTGCTCTTTCGCCAAGAGCTCTTCTGTGCCTGGCATCATGTCGTAGAGCATGCCACGCCATCTCAATTCTTCTACAAAATTCATCGTATAGGAAATATTTATGTTGTTATTCTTTTTTTCTACTGTTCGGCAAAAGTACTATTCTTTGAGATAATTACCAAAAAAGAGACGCTCAACGTTCTGCCTGACACGTTGTTTCAGCTCCTCAGCCTCTACCCGGAGCACACCCGAGGCGCTGAGATAGATGGCGTCAATGGCTGCGGCGGACTCGTCGCTCTCCATCAGGAGGGCCTGCGAGGCGTAGGCTGCTGCCAGCGAGAGGGGATTGAAGTGCTCGCCAAAGGAGAGTGTGATGCCCCTGGAGAGGTATTGCCGTGCCAGCTCGGGCTTTCCGCGGAAGCCATGGATGACCCAGGGAACAGAGGGACGCAGGGCGGCGTGGAGGCGGAGGATGTCGGAATGGCTCCTGACGGCGTGGATGACCAGCGGAAGTCCCCTACTCTCTGCCAGCCTTGCCTGAGCCTCAAAGAGAGGCAGTTGCAGCTCGTAGGGAGTATCGCAAAGGCGGTCAAGACCAGCCTCGCCGAGGGCTACCACTCTCCCATCGCCCAGCAGCTCGCCGAGCTGACCAAGAAGAGCATCAGCGGGAGCTACGCCGGCATGCCAGGGATGAATGCCCACCGAGAGGTAACGAGCCTGGCGAGGCAGACTCCCCACCCCGGCAATCACATTCACTATAGCCTCTGCGGGACGCAAGGGAGTGACATGGGTATGTATATCTATGATTTCGTTCATATCGACGTAAGGATGAGGGATGCAGCCGACGGCTATGGCACAGGGTCATAGCCCGAACCGCCCCACGGGTGGCAGCGAAGGATGCGGCGCACAGCCAGATAGAGTCCGCGGAAGGGACCATGCTTCTTGATGGCCTCAACGGCATACTGCGAGCAGGTCGGAGTGAAGCGGCACGAGGGCGGCGTCAGCGGAGATATGCATCTCTGATAGAAATAGATAGGCAGAAGAAGGAGCTGGGAGAGCAGGCGTTTCATGACAGTTTCTCAGCGATGCGAGCGAGAAGTGTGGAGACCTTCGAATTGATTTCGGCGGTGGGCACAATCTCGTCGGAGATATAGATGAAGGCGATGTTCATGCCGTAGTCCTTCAGGGCGAGCGGCTCGGTGAGCAGGGACTTGTTGAGGCGGAAAGCCTCACGCACCTGACGCTTCACGAGATTGCGTTTGACGGCACGCTTGAAGCGCTTCTTGGGCACACTGACAAGCATAGAGGCAGATGGCTCACTGTTCTCGACGGGCATGTAGACCACGCGCAACGGGAAGAGCGAAAAGGAGCGGGCAGAGCCACCCGAAAAGAGCTTCTCGATAGCCATGCGGCTGTGAAGACGTTCAGCTTTACACAAATTATTCATACCACCTGAAAATTTATACTTATCAATACTCATTTATATAAGAAGAGGCTACAGGCTGCCAACCCGGGAGTCGTCAGCCTGTAGCCCCTCTATCAACATTCATTTCATTTACCCTTATGATTCTCCTTGATAAACAAATCAAGAGCTGCGGTCATCGACGGTGCCTGGACTGTCGGTGCCTCAAGATCAAGACGGAGTCCGGCGTCGCGAACGGCCTGAGCTGTCGTAGAGCCGAAGGTACCAATCTTAACATCCTTCTGGTCGAAGTCGGGGAAGTTCTTCTTCAATGACGAAACTCCAGCGGGGCTGAAGAATACCAGCATATCATAGTCGAAGTCCTCATCTTCTGTAAAATCGTTGCTGACGGTGCGATACATCACAACCTCTTTGTGCTGGATGTGGTTCTTGTCGAGCAAGTTCTTGATGTCATCGTTGTGTACGTCAGAAACGGGAACGAGATACTTCTCTGTCTTGTGCTTCAGGATTGACGGGAGCAAATCCTCAATCTTACCTGTAGCTCCGAAGAAGATCTTACGCTTGCGATACTGAACATACTTCTGGATGTAGAGCGCAATCTGCTCTGTCGTGC
>CAZKNB010000206.1:0-2820 GCA_964554075.1 uncultured Bacteroides sp. | reverse complement strand
GAAAAAATGTGCTCAAAGATAGTGTTTATATAAATATCTGCGTTATATTTGTGCCAAAATATGCGGGCTGAGGTCACGAGCCATCAGTTCGCGCGATGCATTGACATATTATTTTTTATATTTATTATATAATTTATGGAAGTTAAAAAATCACCCAAGGCAGACCTTGAAGGAAAGAAATCCACATGGCTGCTCGTTGGTTACGTGGTTGTATTAGCTATCATTTTCATGGCGTTCGAATGGACGGAGCGTGATAAGAAGATTGATACAAGCCAGGCGTTGACCGACCTAGTGTTTGAGGAGGAGATGGTGCCTATCACCGAGCAAGAACAGAAAATCGATGTTCCACCCCCACCAGAGGTTCCGCAGCAGTCGGATGTCCTCAACATCGTAGATGATAAGGCTGATATCAAAGAGACAGTCATCGCATCAAGTGAGGAGACTGGTCAGAAAGTGGTAGTTCAGTACGTTCCGGTGCAGGAGGTAGAAGAGAAGGTCGAGGAGGCCGAGATCTTTGACGTCGTTGAGAACATGCCTGAGTTCCCAGGCGGTGCTTCAGCTTTGATGCAGTATCTTGCTAAGAACATCAAATACCCGACAATCGCACAGGAGAATGGTACACAGGGTCGTGTTATCGTACAGTTCGTCGTTAACAAGGATGGTAGTATCGTTGATGCGAAAGTCGCACGTAGCGTTGACCCATACCTCGACAAAGAGGCTCTCCGCGTGGTTAGCTCAATGCCGAAATGGAAACCGGGTATGCAGAGAAATAAGCCTGTACGTGTAAAATATACAGTGCCTGTAACATTCCGTCTGCAGTAATCCAAATATGCAACGTAACAGAAACATATAAAATCTTCGGAAAGGCTGCTAATTCGTTGGCAGCCTTTTTCGATTATAATATCTCTAAAAACCAAACCAAAACCGATACGGTTAAAACCTTATACACCATGTATTCAGCTTCTAAGCTTCTCGACTTGATCAACTCCTTCCTGGCGCACAACTCATACACTCGTCCGCCACGCGGACTCTATGAGCCCATCGAATATATTCTCTCGCTCGGAGGAAAAAGACTACGCCCCGTTATGCTCCTTATGGCATACAACCTATATAAAGAGGAGGTAGGCGAGGCACTCGGCGCAGCCACTGCCATCGAGATTTACCACAACTTCTCACTGCTGCACGACGATCTTATGGACAGGTCGGACTTACGACGCGGAAGACTCACCGTCCACCGCAAGTGGAACGATAATGCCGCAATACTCTCGGGCGACGCCATGATGGTGCTTGCCTACCAATATCTCACTTCATCGTCAATCAGCGCAGAGCAACTCAAGGAGGCACTGCCCGTCTTCAGCGACGCCGCACTCGGCATCTGCGAGGGACAACAGATGGACATGGAGTTCGAAACTCGCAGCGACGTAACCGTCGACGAGTACATCAATATGATACGCCTCAAGACAGGCGTACTCATCGCAGCTGCCCTCAAGCTCGGAGCCACCATAGCCGGTGCGCCGAAAGAGGATGCTGAAAATCTCTACAACGCAGGACTCAACGCCGGACTCGCCTTCCAGCTTCAGGACGACATGCTCGACGTCTATGGCGACCCGCTCGTCTTCGGCAAGAAGGTGGGAGGAGACATCCTGTGCAACAAGAAGACATTTATGCTCATCACCGCTCTGCGTCTGGCAAACGCCAAGCAGACACTTGAGCTTCACAAGTGGCTCGACGCCACCGACTACGAACCGGAAGAAAAGATTGCAGCCGTCACAGCCATCTACAACCAGCTTGGCGTGAAGGAGGTTGCAAACGACATGATACAAGAGTACTACAACGCTGCCATGGAGAGCCTCGACAAGGTCAACGTAGCTCAGGAAAAGAAAGCTGAGCTGAGGAAATCCATCGAGAAGCTCATGGGCAGAAAGGTCTGAGGCGAGGATATGATGATTGATACCCATTCACACCTCTTCCTCGAAGAGTTCGCAGCCGACCTGCCGGAGGTAATGGAGCGCGCCGAGAGGGCTGGCATTACATATATATTAATGCCGAACATCGACAGCACGACCATCGAACCCCTGCTCGACGTCTGCCGCCGCTACCCGATGTGCAAGCCTATGATAGGCTTCCACCCCACGTCGGTCACGGCGGAGAACTACGAGGCGGAGCTTCGCATCGTGGAAGAGGAGCTGAAGAGAGAGGAGCGCAACTACATCGCCATAGGCGAGATAGGCATGGACCTCTACTGGGACAAGACATATCGCGAAGAGCAGCTGACCGTCTTCGAGCGTCAGATTGAGCTGGCGCTGGAGTACCGCTTGCCGATAGTCATCCACGCACGCGAAGCCTATGACGAGGTGTGCATGGTGCTCGACAAGTATCGCGCCACACCCCTTCGCGGAGTATTCCACAGCTTCACGGGCAATGCCGAAGAGGCAGAGCGCCTGCTGAGCTACGAGAACTTCATGATTGGAGTGAACGGAGTGGTGACCTTCAAGAAGTCGCCACTGACAGAGTCGCTGAAGAGAGTGCCGCTCACGCGCGTACTGTTGGAGACCGACTCGCCCTACCTCACCCCCGTGCCCTATCGCGGCCGCAGGAATGAGAGCGCCTATGTAGAATATGTAATGAAGAAACTCGCCGAGGTCTACGAAACAGATTGTAACAAGGTGAGCGAACAGACCACAAAAAATGCGGTAAAACTGTTCGATATACCCATTAAATCATCGTAACTTTTTTAAAATATATTAATTTGAGGCCAAAGGCGAAGATAAAAAAGCAATAATGCTTTATAAGCAGAAAAAAAAGAATACATTTGTAGCT
>CAZKNB010000205.1:0-2823 GCA_964554075.1 uncultured Bacteroides sp. | reverse complement strand
GTCAGCTCCACCTCTGTGCGTCCCGAAGCCTCTTTCCATGTGGCGGGAACGGTTATCTCGCCGGTCATCGGGTTCCATATCTCCGGTCGGCGGCCGGCTGTGCGGAACGATGCCGTGAATGTACGACTGTTATTGCTGTTGCCCAGCTCCGAAGCGCCACGGCGGTTACCGCTCTGGTCGGCTATGAAATAGAGCTCCATCTCCTCGCCGCTGCGGTGGGTCCAAGCCACGTTGGCAGGCAGCACCACGTCGCGCTCAATGCCCAAAGCGGAGAAGTCGTCGGCAGTATATGGCAATGCGGGAATGATTACCCCACCCTTTCTGAGCTCCTCAACCTTGGCAGCAGCCTCGGCAGAGAGGGGCAGGTTGTCGGGATTCATGGCATGAGCCGTAGGGAGCACCAGCACGCTGTACTTAGCACCGCCGGGGAGAGTGAGTTTGCCATCCTTCACCTCAGCGAGTCGCAGCAGGGCATCCTTGTTGAAGGAGTCGTAGGCATAGCCGCGAAGCGGATTCACCCACTCCTCGGGGTCAGCCATATTGGCCGAATGGGTCACACCGACGGGGCGTACACGGGTCGGCTGACCCACGTTGGCCAGTCGCTTCTGCTCGCTTGCCACACGCTCCGCGCCGAAGATGCCGGGGAGCATCGGGACGAGGCGGTCGGGAAGTATGGCGCGACGAGGCATCTCCTCGCCGGTAAAGACAGCTATGTCGGTCACGGGGACGCCATACTGAAGCAGGGTCTGACAGCGCGCCACGTAGTCGACGAAGGCGCGTCCCTCGTTCCACCATGTCTGATCGCGCTGGAAGAAGAGTCCGATGCCGTCGAGCGTCATGCCCGGCTTGCGGTCGAGCCATGGGTTATGGGTATAGACGTGGAAGAAGAGCTTGTTGATGCCCAGGGCGAAGTTGCGGTCGAGAAGTGGCTTAAGGAGCGCAGGATCCTCGTCCCACACGCCACGCACCTCGGTGAATCCCTCCGCCTGGATGATTCGTTTGCCGTAGATATGTGCACCGCTGATGGCGTCGAGCATGTCGTTTGGCTTGTCGTGGGTCGGACTGTTGAGCCAGAACTCACCCATCGGGAGGTCAACCTTCTGATAGTGGGTCAGTCCGTCGCTCACCATCGTGGGCGAAACGCACTCTGCAGAGAACTGGCAGTCATATCTCTTGGCATTCTCCGCCAGCACGGTGAAGAATACGTCGGTGATGAGCTCGTTGATTGTGGTACGCACGTCGCGCAATACCTTCTCGCTACGCTCTGCGCTCTCCATGGGCACTCCGGCCAGAAGAGGAAGATAGGGCATGAGGTCGTAGCCACGGCGCGCCTTAAACTCGGCAGCGAAGTTGCTGCTCCAGTTCTGGCTGCCGCACTCCCAGCTGTCCACGTGCATATATTTAAGTACACGGCGTGCCACAGCCTCGTCGGTCTCGCTAAACATCTTTGCGAACCAGTTGTCAAACTGCTTCTGGACGGCGGTGCGGCTGAACTTGTCGCACTCCAGTCCCTTACCTCCGCCGGCAGTGGCGTTGGTGTGTCCGGTCGATGTATGTCCCATACGGATGATGCGCCACTCCCCCTTCGGCAGTGTCACTGTCAGGCGTCCGTCGGCCAGTGCGGGCAGACTCTTCAGCTCCTCCAGCTTCAGACACTTGTCGGCAGGAAGCTCCTCGGCTGTTGTCTCCGACGCCACGCGCCATGCGAAGCCAGCCTTGCCCTCCCACTGATGCACGCGCGGTGCCGAGTGGAGCACGATATCCTTAATCTTCAAATCGGGTTTCCATTTAGCCGCATCGAGGTCCTCGCTGCCCGGCTCGCTGCCTGCGGGAGTCCATTCGAAGCGGAAGAAGCGTGCCGTGGTGGGTGGCACGGCGTGAGTAGACTGGAAGTCATAGTTCTGCCAACCCTGACGAGCCGGCACCATCTGCTTCACCAGGCGGAAGTTCACCCCATCCTCCGATGCCAGGAGCTTCATGCGCTGTGACTGATAGTTGTTGCCGCTCAGGACAATCTCCACGTTGCTGACTGTGATTGGCTCGGCATACTCATACTGAATCCAGCAGGGCGACGATGAGCGGAAGACGCCCTTCTCGTCACGGCTCACGGGCTTCAGCAGCGGCGCACCGCCAGCCTGCTCCATGTTTCCGTAGGTCACTGTCGGCTTCTGCTTGGTGTCCGACGGCTGCTTAGCCACGGGGATGGCATAGGCAGCGATATCCTCATAATAGCCCTCGTAGCTCTCGGGCACGGGGAGAGAGATGTTCTTCAGCTTGCCGCCCACGACGATAGTGTCGCTCCACACCACCTTCTGCATAGACTCCTCGGGTGAGATCCACGGGCCGCCGGCAAGGGCAAATCCGTCGCAGATATGGATGCCCAGCTTCAGTCCGAGGCGGTCAGCCTCCTTCATGCTGTGGGTCACCATTCGCCACCACTCCGGCGAGAGCTGCTGCGCACGTCCTTCGTACTGAGCCCCTTCGGCAGTACCCTTGATGGGCATCAGATAGGCACCGCCCAGTCCCGACGCCTTCATAGCCTCGAGGTCGGCAGTGATGCCATCCTCTGACACAGCGCCGAACATCCAGTACCAGAATGTCCAGGGTTTTGCGTCGCCCGCCGGCTGACTAAACTGCTGATGCACGCTCGGTTGCGCCACGCACAGCCCGGAGGTGAGCATCAGGTATGATGATAGGAGTATGGTTTTAATCTTCATGTTTTCTTGATTGTTGACTTTTAGTCTCTCATTTATACTAATGAGAGGACGTCAATTTCGTAAGAATGTACTCAAAACGGGGGTTCCAATGGGGCTGGCCGAGGGG
>CAZKNB010000204.1:0-2860 GCA_964554075.1 uncultured Bacteroides sp. | reverse complement strand
ACGCGTACTCTAACCGGACTGAGCTACATCCCGTAATGCGGATGCAAAAGTAGTGCTTTATTTTTTAAATGCAATAGCAAAAATAAACTTTTTTTTCTCGCTGCCCACTTACTGCTTAAGCAGCATTGCACCCCGCATATCTATTCCGTTGAACATCAGCAACCCATGCACTCGCGATAGAAATCGAGAGCCTCGAAGATAGTCTCCTTGTCGGCTGTCTGATTAATCTCAATCTCACCGATGCCCTTCAGAAGAGTGAAGTTGATGGTGTCAGCCACATTCTTCTTGTCGTGACGCATCAAGTCGTAGAGAGCCTCGTAGTTGGAGCAGTCGAAGGTGAAGGCACCATAGTTCTCCTTGATGAACTGCACAGCCTGACGCATAGTCTCCTTCGGGAAACCGGTCTTCGTGCATGACAAGTAGAGCTCACAGACAAGTCCCCAGGCAACAGCGTAGCCGTGAAGCACCGGACGGCCCTGCGACAGGGCAAAGCTCTCAAAGGCGTGACCTACGGTGTGGCCAAGGTTGAGCGCCTTGCGGATTCCCTTCTCGAAGGGGTCAATCTCCACGATACCCTCTTTCACCTTCACCGACTCGCTGACCAGTGTGCCCAGCAGCTTGTAGTCAATCTTCTCGGTGTCGAACGCCATCAGTGCATTCCAGTGGGCTGCGTTGCTGATGAGTCCATGCTTAATCATCTCGGCATAGCCAGAGAAGAAGTTCTTGTCGTCGAGGCTGCGGAGAAACTCGGTGTCGATAAGCACATTCTGTGCGGGATAGAAGGAGCCAATCTCATTCTTCAGCCCGTTGAAGTTGATGCCAGTCTTTCCGCCGACCGAAGCATCCACCATAGAGAGTAGGGTGGTCGGTATATTGATATATGAGATGCCACGCTTGAAGGTCGCTGCAGCAAATCCGCCAAGGTCGGTCACCATGCCGCCACCAAGGTTGATGACGAGAGAACGGCGTGTGGCGCGGCTGTTGCTGAGCGTCATCCATACGTTGGCCAGTGTGTCGAGTGTCTTGTGGACATCGTCGGCACCGATGATGATTTCCTGAATGTTGTTGGTGTCGTACTGCTCCTTCAGCACCGGCAGACAGAGACGGTGGGTGTTCTCGTCGGTAATGATAAAGATGCGGTCGGGCGACAGCTTGCTTATGGCGTTGCCAAGATTCTCGCGGAGATCGTGGCAGAGGGTAACTTCCTGTTTCATCGTATATAAAGTTTTAATGTGCGCCAAAGATAACTATTTTTTGTGACGATTTCTTTATCTTTGCCCTGTAATCATTATAAATCATAGTTATGAAGAGACTTATATCAACACTGATCCTGCTAGTGTGCCTGGTGTACTGCAACATCGTCAGCGCCACCGACTACGCATCCTATTATAAGCAACTCCCTGTCGAACTGGCTCAGCCTGAGCTCCCGCAGATCCCCGACCGCACGGTCCTTCTGACCGACTTCGGCGGACGAGGCGACGGACTTACGCTCAACAGCGACGCCTTTGCCGCTGCCATCAAGTCGCTCTCCGAGCAGGGCGGTGGCCATCTGGTCGTTCCCGCCGGCGTATGGCTCACGGGTCCAATCACCCTCAGCAGCCACATCGACCTCCATCTTGAGAGCAACGCCATGATTCTTATGTCGCCCGACAAGTCGCTCTACGTCGACGAGTCGAAGGGTGCCAAGCGCGGACTTCCCGCCATTGGTGGCGATCGCCTTACCGACGTCAGCATCACCGGTGAGGGTTTCATCGACGGCAACGGTGCCGGATGGCGTCCCGTGAAGCGCGGCAAGGTGAGCGATGTGGAGTGGAAGGCATTCCATGAGGCTGGCGGAGTGGAGCGCCAGGATGGTCAGCTCTTCTATCCATGGGAGATGAAGTCCGGCTTCAAGGATATTGCCGAGTCTCCCGAGCGTCAGGAGTCAAAGCGCAACGACCTTTTCCGTCTGACCAACAGTGAACGCATCCTGCTCAGCGGCGTCACCTTCCAGAACTCTCCGCGTTTCCATGTTCATCCCGTCAACTGCCGCAGCGTGGTGCTCGATGGCATCACTGTTCGTTGTCCATGGAATGCCCAGAATGGCGATGCCATAGACATCAGCGACTGCCACCGTGTGCTCATCGTCGGCTCCACAGTCGATGCTGGCGACGACGGACTCTGCATGAAGAGCGCCAAGGCCAACACCCGTGCCCTGGTGAATGGCTGCGAGGATATATTGATTGAGAACAACACCGTGTTCCACGCCCATGGCGGTTTCGTCATCGGTAGTGAGAGTGTCAGTGGCATGAAGAGAATCGTGGTCCGCAACTGCCGCTTCTCCGGCACCGATGCCGGTCTGCGCTTCAAGAGTGGACTAGGCCGTGGCGGCAAGACAGAGAACATCTTCATCAGCAACATCATGATGAACGACATCCAGGGTGAGGCCATCGTCTTCCAGTGCGACTATGTCAATCGTCCTGCCGGCTCGGAGGGAATGCTCTATCAGACGCGTCAGGATGTATCCGCGATGCCCGAGTTCACCGACATCCATATCGACAATGTAACTTGTGTAGGAGCCAAGACGGCGATCAAAGCCGAAGGCATCAAGGGCTTCAACTGTGTCTACGGCATCACGCTTCGCGACGTCACCATCGTCTACACCAAGAATGGCTCAGCCATCGACGAGGAGACCGCCAAGCTGACTCTAGAGAATGTCCAGCTAGTGCCCTACAAAGCTGGGAAATGGATGGTGAAGTAGCGGGTGGGGGCCCGGCATACCGTTATCCATTGAGATATTTTTGTAAAGCAGTGGATCATTTTTCTATTCCACTGCTTTACATTTCTATTCTACTAGTTTACGATTCTATTCTCCTTGTTT
>CAZKNB010000203.1:0-2868 GCA_964554075.1 uncultured Bacteroides sp. | reverse complement strand
AGCATAAGGACTGGGAAGCGATGAGCGAAGAGGAGCTGCTGAAGTATCTTGATGCCGGCGTCGATGACTGCGAGACACGCAGAGACGGACACACATACAAGATGGTGAAGATTGACAGCTACGACGACGCGTTGAAGTATGTCGATTACGCCTCAGACTGGTGCATCGTGGAATCATCTGGAGCCTTCGATGAGCATACCAAGGGCGGCAATCAGTTCTACTTCTTTGAGCGCGACGACATGCGCCGCTACCACCGCAAGACATTCGGCGACGGCTACCCGTACGACAACTACGGCCTGTCACTGATAGCACTTTGCGTGGACAAGCGAGGCAACATCGTCAGCATCACCTCTCGCTGGAACTATGAAGAAAACTACGACCATTACTTCGACCGCCAAGGACTGGAGGAGGTCATAAACGCCCGCCTCGACGACATACTCCCGAAACGGGAAATCGGCATAAGCACCATCCTGCACATCTCCGACACCCATGGCCGTCATCGCGAACTGACCAACCTGCCATACGCAGACGTGATAGTCCATTCCGGCGACTTCACCCGCAACGGCAGCGAAGAGGAGGCCTACGACTTCATGAACTGGCTCTGCGACCTGCCGCATCCGCACAAGATATTCATCGCCGGCAACCACGACGACTGTATGTATGGCTGCGAATCTATAGAGGGGCTCCCCGAGGAGGTTCACTATCTGCACAACCGCAGCGTGGTGATTGGTGGCCTCAAGTTCCACGGCATCTCCCTCTTCAATGACGACATCTGCGACGGCACCATGCGGCGCAACATCAGTCGCATTCCGCTCGACACCGACATCCTCGTGACTCACCAGCCTTCGTACTCCATCTGCGACCTTGCCGACTATGGCAAAGGCCTCGAGCATCGTGGCGACCGTGAGCTGGCGGCGAAACTCGAGTCGCTGCAGCTGAAGTATCATCTGTTTGGGCATGAGCACGATGCCTATGGCACGGCCAAGCATCACGACACCGTCTTCTCAAACGCTGCCCTTGCCGACATCAACTACAATCTTGTCCACAAGCCCAAACTGTTTAAGCTGAAATAATTGGCGATAACCTGAAAAAACTTTCCACTATGACACGTTATGGCACTATCTGCCGCTATCTTGGCGGCGATAAACATCCATACGTTAAACAGAAAAAGAGATCTGACTATGCAGGAAAAATATCGGAAATACATGACTTGGTGGTTCGACGAGTACTGCGCCGGAAGCGAGGTTGACCACTATGTGGAGATATTCCCCGAGCTTGACTCACGGCTGTGCAAGTTCGGCGTAGGCATCTATCAGTGGAATATGGGTGGGGCCGGAAGACAAATCGACATCAACAATCCCGATGATGTGAATAGGGTCCATCAGATTCTGAAAGTTCTTGATCGGACTCCGGGCTACTACTTCTTCGACAGCGTGTTCCATGAGCTGGACATTGACACCGTCTGCGGAATAATTGGTCTTTCGCCACTCAAATCGCTAAAGGAGGAGCCGTTTAAGTTCGATTACTACGTGGCTGAGATAAAGGAGTTCCAGGATATTCGCATGGAAGAATACCCATTGTCCTCATGGAGTATATCAATCTCCGAGGAGTCGTTCAGGAGCGCCACATCAAACGGCAACAGGTTCTATTTGTGCTATAATGATGACTGGCCGGACGTGGAGTATACTCCCGGAGCGGGATTCCCGCACGACAGATTCGGCTACTCAATCATTCTGGTCGAGGTGACTCCCGATAATCGTATAGCATCCGTCACCTCGAGATGGGACTCTTACGAGACTAATCCTGGACATTTTCTCTCCTCCGATGAGCTTCGTAGGACAATTGGAGATGCCAATTTTAGCAAACTTTTCGTGAATAATGGAGATGAAGTAAAGTGAGTGCAGAAATGAAAGAGTACACCGATAGCAAGATTGCCGCATTGCTGGCTGCCGAGCGCTGGACGTTCGCCAAGACAATGCCGGGAGTCCCTCACGAGTACATCGTGAGAGGCAGATGCGCCATGAACGACGCTCAGTTCGAGTCGATAGTACGTGCGCAACGGACCTACGGGCAGCATGAAGTCTGGGGCAAGTACTACTTTCCCTACCTTTATGTTGACGGCTACAAGTACTGGACTATGGGCGATGCCATCGAGGAGACGGTTATCCTCAATCGTCAGAAAGTATTCTCAGAATTTGATAGTCTTAATGAGTCTCCAAAATCGGACTGCAATGAGGATGATGAGGAACTTGTTGCGAGGGAGATTTCTGCCCTCTATGGCGGACGCCGAATCTTCGAAGCCGGACATGGATGTGGCAGTCTGCTGACTCATCTCGGCACGTCTGTTGCCAACTATCGTGGCTGCGACCCATCCAGCCGTGCCATCGAGGCCTTCCGCTCGGTGCATCCGGAGTATGCGGAACGTGTCGTACAGCGCTCATTCGAGGAGTGCTACCACCAATGGAAGGGCTCCGACGAGGTCATTGTCGCCACGTTCGGCACGCCAAACTATATAATGCTTCCGTATCTCAAGATGCTTGCAGAAGCCAGACGTGACCTTTACCTGATGTTCTATCGTGACGGATATTGCCCCGAGCCGCTTCGTCAGCTTCACCACTTCAACTACTCGTTGAGCGACCTTCGAACGCTGTTCAATGGCTATACAATCGAAGAGCGTGGCGATTATGTTATCGTTAAGGCGTAGGCTGCAATGTACCCGTTGTCACACAAACTTCTGGACGAACAGCATCATCACCACACCAATCACCAACGCGAACGTGGCATGCTTCTCATAGCCGTGCGCATGAGTCTCCGGAATCATCTCGTCACTGATGACATAGAGCATTGCGCCGCCGGCGAGAGCTGTCA